>JAYTRE010000331.1:0-1923 GCA_043746395.1 Pseudonocardiales bacterium | reverse complement strand
CTCGTCACGACCAAGCGGGTGCACCTCAAGTCGATCGTCTACGAGCTGCTGTGGTTCCTGCGCGGGGAGTCCAACGTCGCCTGGCTGCGCGAGCACGGCGTGACGATCTGGGACGAGTGGGCTGGCCCGGACGGCGAACTCGGTCCGGTCTACGGCGTGCAGTGGCGGTCGTGGCCCACCCCCGACGGCCGCCACATCGACCAGATCAGCCAGCTCATCGAGATGCTGCGCACCAACCCCGACTCCCGGCGACTGATCGTATCGGCCTGGAACGTCAGCGAGATCCCGCAGATGGCGCTGCCTCCGTGCCACGCCTTCTTCCAGTTCTATGTCGCCGAAGGCCGGTTGTCCTGCCAGCTCTACCAGCGCAGCGCCGATCTCTTCCTCGGGGTGCCCTTCAACATCGCCAGCTACGCGCTGCTCACCCACCTGGTCGCCCAGCAGTGCGACCTCGACGTGGGCGAGTTCATCTGGACTGGGGGCGACTGCCACATCTACGACAACCACGTCCAGCAGGTGCAGACCCAGCTGTCGCGGGACGCACTGCCGGCCCCGACACTCCGGCTGCACCGCGCCGCCTCGATCTTCGACTACACCTACGCCGACATCGAGGTGGTGGGCTACCAGCACGCGCCAGCGATCAGCGCGCCGGTGGCCGTGTGATCGACCGGCTGGGGATGATCTGGGCCCAGTCGCTGGAGCGTCCCGGGCGTCCGGCTGTCATCGGCCGGGACGCGGCGATCCCGTGGCAGCTGCCCGAGGACCTCGCGCACTTCCGCGAAGTCACCCTCGGCCATCCGGTGCTCATGGGACGCGCTACCTGGGAGTCGCTGCCCGAGCGGTTTCGCCCGCTGCCCGGCCGCGACAACATCGTCCTGACCCGCATACCCGGGTGGCAGGCGGACGGGGCCCACGTGGTAGCCGGCGTCGCGCAGGCCCGCGCGCTGATCGGCGAGCGCGACGCGTGGGTGATCGGCGGCGGGCAGGTGTACGCGGCCTTCGGTGCCCTGGCCGCGCGGTACGAGATCACCGAGGTCGACGTGGACCTGGGCGTCCCGCGGCCTGACGACGTCGGCGCGCCGACATGGGTGAGCGACGCGGCCGCGCGCACCACAGCAACCCCGTGGCGGCGCTCGCGGACCGGGGTCAGCTATCGCTTCATCAGCGTGCGCCGGTCAGGCTGAGGCGGTCCGTGCCTGGCGGCGCCGGGCGAGCTCGTCGTCGGCGTGGTCGGGGGCCGCGACATTGAGCTCCGCCCCGTCGGCGCGTTCGCCTGGCAGGCTCGCCAGCGAGCCGACCAGCTCGCGCAAAGCGCCGCTGACGGCGATGCCGAACACTCCCTGACCCCCACGCAGCAGGTCGACGACCTCCTCCGACGAGGTGCACTCGTAGACGGTGGTGCCATCAGAGAGCAGCGTGATGCGCGCCAGGTCGTCCACGCCGCGCGCCCGCAACGCCGCCACGGCGGCCCGGATGTTCTGCAGCGAGACCCCGGTGTCGAGCAGCCGCTTGACGACCTTGAGCACCAGGATGTCCTTGAACGAGTACAGCCGCTGACTGCCCGAGCCCGACGCGGAGCGGATCGTCGGGACCACAAGCTCGGTCCGGGCCCAGTAGTCGAGCTGGCGATAGGTGATCCCGGCCGCTGAGCATGCGGTGGGACCCCGGTAGCCGATCAGGTTGTCGACGGCCGGTGCGGGGTCGGCGAACAGCGTGCCCTGGTCGGGGTGCAAGCGCTCGTCCATCGGCCGACCTCCTAAAGCTGGCCCTCGCGAGCTGCGGCGACCAGTGACGAGTAAGGAATCGCACGGTGGTGATTCGTGGTTGTCTCGACGGTAGGGCGCCGCGGATGACCGGTCAATGCGGCGCGCCGACTCGCGCCGGCCGATCGGGGTGTGGTTTGGGGGCCCCCCCCGGCGCCAA
>JAYTRE010000330.1:0-6147 GCA_043746395.1 Pseudonocardiales bacterium | reverse complement strand
TGCTGTACGGCTGTATCTGCGCGTTCGGCCAGGACGACCTGAAGCGGGTGCTGGCCTACTCGACCGTCAGCCAGATCGGGTACATGTTCGTGGCGGTCGGTCTGGGTAAGGGCGTCTATGCGATTGGCATCATCCACCTGCTCGGCCACGGCTTCTTCAAGGCCGCGCTGTTCCTGTCGGCAGGCTCGGTCATGCACGCCATGAACGACCGCATCGACATGCGCCGCTTCGGCGGGCTCTGGCGGGTCATGCCCATCACGTTCGGGGTATTCGTGTGCGGCTGGTTGGCGATCATCGGCATCCCCCCGTTCACCGGCTTCTTCACCAAGGACAAGATCATTGAGGCTGCGTTCGACAAGGGCGGCACCTCCGGCTACCTGCTCGGCATCATCGCGCTGCTGGGCGCGGGCCTCACGGCGGCCTACATGACCCGGGCGCTGGTCATGACATTCCTCGGTGAGCGGCGCTGGGAGGACGACGTGCACCCGCACGAAGCCCGTAAGGCGATGGCGATCCCGCTCGTCGTCCTCGGCGCCCTCTCGCTGGTGGGGGGCTACCTGCTGGTCTTCGGCGGCGGCGTGCAGAACTGGCTGACGCCCTCGGTCGGTCCGTCGGTCGAAGTCGGCGTGCACACCATCTCGCCGCTGGTGCTCTCGCTGATCACCATTGTGGTCGTCGTGCTCGGGGCGGGTGCAGCCGTCGTGGCCTACCGCCGGGTGCCGGTCAGCGCGCCCGCGGGGGTGTCGCCGGTAACCGTGGCAGCGCGCCAGAAGTTGTTCGCCGATGCCTTCAACGAGGTCGTGCTGATGCGACCCGGGCAGTGGCTGAGCCGAGCGCTGGTGTACTTCGACAACAAGGGGGTCGACGGTGCGGTGACGGGGCTGGCCGCCGGACTGGGCGGTGGCTCCGCGCGCGCCCGACGAGCCCAGACCGGGTTCGTCCGCAGCTACGCCCTCTCGATGCTCGGCGGCACCGTCGCCGTCGTCGCGGTCCTGCTCGCGGTGAGATTTCAGTGACGCACAACCTGACTCTCGTCGTGCTGGTACTGATCCCGCTCGTAGGCTCGATGGTGATCTTCTCCCTCAAGCGGGAGCAGGCCAAGCTAGCCAAACTGATCAGCCTGGCCGTCTCACTCGTCGTGGTCGCCTATACCGGGGTGGTCGCCGTCGGCTTCAACACCGGCGCGCACGCCCAGCGATTCCAGTACACCGGCAGCTGGGTGTGGATCCGCGACTTCGGGGTGCACCTCGCCTTCGGGGTCGATGGCATCGCGCTGGTGCTAGTCGCGATGTCGGTGGTGCTAGTTCCGGCCGTCATCCTGGCCTCGTGGAACTCCTTCGACAGCGTGTCCGGTGCGGAGGAGATCGCTGCGCCGGAAGCCAAGCCCCGCAGTGTGAAGAACTACTTCGCCCTGCTGCTGCTTCTCGAGTTCTTCATGATCGGCGTCTTCACCGCCACCGACGTCTTTCTGTTCTACGTCTTCTTCGAAGCGATGCTCGTGCCGATGTACTTCATCATCGGCGGCTTCGGCGGACCCCGCCGGCAGTACGCGGCCATGAAGTTCTTCCTGTACTCCCTCGTGGGCGGGCTGTTGATGCTCGCCTCGGTCATCGGCCTGTATGTCACGACTGGCTCCCGCAGCTTCGCGATCACTGACCTGATCGGCCGCGTGCCGGACAACGCCACACAGAAGTGGCTGTTCCTCGGCTTCTTCATCGCCTTCGCGATCAAGGCCCCGCTGGTGCCGTTCCACACCTGGTTGCCCGACGCCGGCGCCGAAGCACCCGCCGGCGGCGCCGCCCTGCTCGTCGGTGTGCTGGACAAGGTGGGGACCTTCGGGTTCCTGCGCTACTGCCTGCCGCTGTTTCCGGCAGCGTCGCGGTGGTTCGCGCCGACGGTGTTGATCCTGTCGGTGATCGGGATCCTCTATGCGGCGTTCCTGGCAATCGGGCAGCGCGACATGAAGCGCCTCGTCGCCTACACGTCGGTCGCGCACTTCGGCTTCATCGGGCTGGGCATCTTCGCGTTCACCACTCAGAGTGGCACGGGTGCAGTGCTGTACATGGTCAACCACGGCCTGTCGACGGGGGCGCTGTTCATCGTCGTCGGCCTGCTGATCGCGCGTGGCAAGAGCCGCAACGTTGACGACTACGGCGGCGCGGCGAAGGTCACGCCGATCCTGGCTGGACTGTTCCTGCTTGCGGGGCTCTCGGCCCTCGCGTTGCCCGGGATGAGCACGTTCGTCAGCGAGTTCTTGGTCCTGGTGGGCACGTTCACCCGGCACAAGGGGCTCGCCATTCTCGCGACCACGGGCATCGTGCTCGCCGCGATCTACGTGCTGTACCTGTACCAGCGCACCTTCCAGGGTGCGGTCAGTGAGCGGGTCGCCAAGTTCCGCGACCTCAACGCCCGCGAAGTGCTCGCCGTTGCGCCGCTCATCGCCATGATCGTCTTTCTGGGCGTCTACCCGAAGCCGGTTCTCGACATCATCAACCCGGCCGTCAAGGCGACGCTGTCGGACCTGCACCAAACCGACCCGGTGCCGCCGCTGCGCACCGCCGGAGGGATCAAGTGAGCCGACTGCTGCTGGCCGGGACAACACAGACGATCAACGCGCCGTCCGTCTCCTACCACGCGTTGGCGCCAATCCTGATCGTGCTCGCCGCGGCCATGCTCGGCGTGCTTGCGGAGGCCGTCATCCCGCGCGCTCAGCGCTTCAGCGCCCAGGTCGCCATCACGCTGAGCGCCCTGGTCGCCGCGCTGGTCGCCGTCGCCCTGCTGCACGGCACCTCCGAGACCACGGTGGCCGGCGCGCTGTCGATCGACGGCGCGGGCCTGTTCATCCAGGGTTCGGTGCTGGTCCTGGCCGTCATGTCGGTGCTGCTGATCGCCGAGCGCAGCATCGACCTCGGCAGTCCCATCGTCGCCTCCGCGGCGGTCGTGGTCGGCTCGAGCATCGACCGGCAGCTGGCGCGTTC
Source organism: Pseudonocardiales bacterium (assembly GCA_043746395.1). Classification (GTDB taxonomy): domain Bacteria; phylum Actinomycetota; class Actinomycetes; order Mycobacteriales; family Jatrophihabitantaceae; genus JAYTRE01. The sequence continues at coordinate 3,169 of JAYTRE010000330.1, read as the reverse complement.
CGACCGGGTGCAGACGGAGGTCTTCCCGCTGGCGCTGTTCGCGGTTTCCGGCATGCTGATCTTCCCGATCGCCAACAACCTGCTCCTGATGTTCGTCGCGCTCGAGGTCCTGTCGCTGCCGCTGTATCTGATGGCGGGCCTGGCCCGGCGGCACCGGCTGCTGTCCCAGGAGGCAGCGCTGAAGTACTTCCTGCTCGGGGCCTTCGCGTCGGCGTTCTTCCTCTACGGGCTGGCCCTGCTCTACGGCTACGCCAACTCCGTCGACCTGCCGGCGATCCTGAACGCCTCCCGGACCTCGGCCAAGTCCGACGTGCTGCTCTACGTCGGACTCGCCCTGCTGCTGGTGGGATTGCTGTTCAAGGCGGGCATAGCCCCGTTCCACAGCTGGACGCCCGACGTGTACCAGGGCTCGCCCACGCCAGTGACCGCGTTCATGGCGTCCTGCACCAAGATCGCCGCGTTCGGGGCGATCCTGCGCGTCCTCTACGTCGGCTTCAGCGCCACCGCATGGGACTGGCGGCCGATCATCTGGGCCGTGGCGATCGCGTCGATGGCGGTCGGCGCGATCTTCGGACTGACCCAGACCGACATCAAGCGGGTCCTCGCATACTCTTCCATCGCGCATGCCGGGTTCATCCTGGTGGCGCTCATCGCCGTGACCAAGGACAGCGTGGCGGCGGTGCTGTTCTACCTGCTCACCTATGGCTTCACCACCATGGCCGCCTTCGGGCTGCTCATGCTGGTGCGCGACGCCGACGGTGAGGCGACCCACCTGTCGCAGTGGTCCGGGCTGGCCCGTAAGAGCCCCGTCGTGGCGACGGTGATGACGATCCTGCTCATGTCGATGGCCGGGATCCCGCTGACATCTGGGTTCATGGGGAAGTTCTACGTGTTCCGGGCTGCCTTCCATGCCGGCGCTCCGCTCGTCGTGCTCGCGCTCGTGTTCTCGGCTGTCGCGGCGTTCTACTACCTTCGTATCGTGGTGCTCATGTTCTTCGCCGAGCCCCCGGAGCACGGCCCGACGATCGCCATCCCGGGTTGGTCCACGTCGGTGGCGCTTACCTTCGGCGTGGTGGTCACGATCGTCCTAGGCGTGTTCCCGCAGCCGATCATCGATCTCGCGGCGAAGGCCGCGCTGCTGCGCGGGTGAGTCCGACCGCGCTCGGCATCGAGTTCGCCGATGCCCAGCTGGCAGCGTCCGTGCGAGCCGGGCTCGACGCGATCGAGACGGCGTTGCGAGACTCGGTGCACTCCGACGACGACTTCGTCGCCGACGCCGCACGCTACCTCGTCGACGCCGGCGGCAAGCGGTTCCGGCCGCTGGTGTGCGTGCTCGCTGCGCATTTCGGCGATGCGGCGCGACCCGAGATCGTGCCTGCCGCCGTCGTCGTCGAGTTGACGCACCTGGCCACGCTGTACCACGACGACGTTATGGACGAGGCGGCCGTGCGCCGCGGTGCGGTGTCCGCGAACGCCCGCTGGGACAACACGGTGGCGATCCTCACCGGGGACTTCCTGTTCTCGCGCGCGTCCAACCTGCTCGCCGACCTCGGCCCCCACGCCGTGCGGCTGCAGGCGTCCACCTTCGAGCGGCTGGTCAGCGGTCAGATCCGCGAGACCGTCGGACCGCGCGACGGCGTCGACCCGATCGAGCACTACCTGGCCGTGCTTGCCGACAAGACCGGCTCGCTGATCGCGACCGCGGCCGAGTTCGGCGGTTACTTCGCCGGCGTGCCCGCTACCGTCGTCGACAAGCTGCGGATCTTCGGGGAGCAGATCGGGGTCGCGTTCCAGATCAGCGACGACATCCTCGACATCACCTCCGAGTCGGCGGAGTCGGGCAAGACGCCGGGCACCGACCTGCGCGAAGGCGTCGCCACGCTGCCCGCCCTGTACGCGCTGCGGGCCCACGACGACGGCGGGCAGCGGCTGCGCACCCTCATCGGCCGCGCTCTGGCCGACGGCACCGAGCACGCGGAGGCACTCGCGCTGCTGCGGGCCTCCTCGGCGCTGGCCGAGGCGCGGGCCACGCTGCGCGGGTACTCCGACACCGCGCGAGCCACCCTCGCCGGACTGCCCGACGTGCCAGCGCGCGCGGCGATGTCGGCGCTCACCGACATCGTCATCGCCCGGACCGGCTAAGTCCCAGATTCGGGAGTGTTGTGGTCGCGAGACGACGACAACCCTCCCGAATCTGGGTCAGACCGGTTCGGCGACGGGCAGGGGGGCGCCCGCCCTGCGCCGCTGGGCACGCCATCCGTCGACTGTGAGCACGAGCAGCGCGACCCACACCAGCACGAAGCCCGCCAGCTCGGCCGGAGGCAGCGGCTCGTGCCGGAGACCCACCCCGACCGCGAGCTGCAGCACTGGCGCCAGGTACTGGAGCAGGCCGATGACGCTCAACGGCAGCCGCCGGGTGCTGGCCGCGAACAGCAGCAGCGGGACCGCAGTCACGACGCCGCTTGCGGCGAGCAGCAGGGTGGTGCCGACCCCGTGGCTGCCGAAGACCAGGTTGCCCTGGGCAGCCACCACGATCAGGGCAACGAGCGCCGGGCCGAAGAGCGCGCCGGTTTCGACGGCGAGGGAGTCCACGGCACCCACCGCCGCCCGCTTCTTGAAAAACCCGTACAGCCCGAACGATGTCGCCAGCGTGAGGGCGATCACCGGTGGACGACCGTAGTCGACGGTGATCACGATGATGGCTAACGTCGCGATACCCACCGCAACCCATTGCATCCGCCGCAGCCGTTCGCCGAGCACCAGGACGCCGAGCATGATCGTGAACAGTGGGTTGATGAAGTAACCCAGGCTCGTCTCGATCACGTGGTGGGAGTTGACGCCCCAGATGTAGACGCCCCAGTTGACCGTGATCACGACAGCTGCGAGCAACAGCAGGGTGCGTTGCCGGCGGTTGGCGATAATGGCCCATACCCCAGCGAAGCCGCCGGTGAAGCGCAGGATCACCACGACCACGACGAGGGACCACACGATCCGCTGGGCCAGGATCTCGATCGTGCTCGCGGGCTCCAGGAGCGGCCAGAACAGCGGGAACAGGCCCCAGAGCAGGTAGGCCGACGCACCGAAGATCAGCCCGCGGCTGGCTTCCCGATCGTGCAACTCCTGGCCGCCCTGCGGGGCCGAAAGTTGCACAATCGGGTCCTCAGCGGCC
>JAYTRE010000329.1:0-5684 GCA_043746395.1 Pseudonocardiales bacterium | reverse complement strand
CACATCATCGAGGGCCAGTGGGCCGCGGCGATGAATGTGGCGCTTCCGTACACGATCGGGCACGAGAACGCCGGATGGATACATGAGGTGGGCTCGGCCGTGACCAACGTGGCCGTCGGCGACACCGTGATCCTGCATCCGACGCCGACGTGCGGGTTGTGTCGAGCCTGTCGCGCCGGGCAGGACATGCACTGCAGCGAGAGCGAGTTCCCCGGGCTCAGCCGGGACGGCGGGATGGCGGAGTACCTGCTGACGTCCGCGCGGGCCTGTGTGAAGCTCGACCCGTCGACGCGGCCACAGGACGTTGCAGCATTGGCGGATGCAGGTATCACCGCCTATCACGCGGTCCGCAAAGCCATCCCGCTGCTCTACCCGGGCACCACGTGCGTCGTGATCGGCGCCGGTGGCCTCGGACATATCGGCATCCAGTGCCTGCGCGCGCTGAGCGCCGCGAACATCATCGTGGTGGACCGGAACCCGGACGCCCTCAAGCTGGCCGAGCAGCTCGGCGCGCACCACACAGTGGTCGCCGATGGCCGCCACGTCGACGCGGTCAAGGACCTCACCGGCGGTGCCGGCGCCGAGGTCGTGCTCGACTTCGTCGCCGAACAGGGCGCGGAGAACGACGGGTTCGCCATGACCGGGCGGGCCGGTTCGTACTTCGTCATCGGGTACGGCGGCACTCTGAGCATCCCGACGCTCGACGTGATCTCCACCGAACGCAACATCGTCGGCAACATCGTCGGGACCTACAACGAGCTGGCCGAGCTCATGGTCCTGGCGCAGGCCGGGATGGTCACGCTGCACACCCGCATTTACCCGTTGGATGCGGCGCAAGAAGCGCTGCACGATCTGGACGCCGGTCTGGTACGAGGTCGGGCAATCCTCGTCCCGTAGTCCCGCCACACCCCGATCCCCTACGTCCCAGGAGGACCACATGGCCAAGGAGCTGCGATTCGGCGAGAACGCCAGGAGCTTGCTGTTGTCAGGAGTTGATCAGCTTGCCGAGGCGGTGAAGTCGACCCTGGGGCCTAAGGGGCGCAACGTCATCCTGGAAAAGATCACGGGATCTCCCGTGGTGACGAATGACGGGGTGACGATCGCTCGGGAGATCCACCTGAGCGATCCGTTTGAGAACATGGGCGCGCAACTGGTCAAGGAAGCGGCGATCAAGACCAATGACATTGTCGGCGATGGCACGACGACGGCTACGGTGATCGCGCAGGCAATCATCCACGAGGGTATGAAAGCGATCGGTGATGGCGGCAATCCGGTGCTGGTCAAGCGCGGTATTGACCTCGCAGTCGCGAAGCTCGTGGAGCACCTGCACCGCGTTGCCCACCTGATCACCACCGAGGCGGACTTCGCCCGGGTCGCAGCGATTTCCGCGAACGACGACGCGGTCGGTGCGGTATTGGCCAAGGCACTGCACACCGTCGGTGACAGCGGGATCGTCACCGTGGAGGAATCGCCCGAGCACGGCATGAGCGTCGACTTCATCGAGGGCTTCGAGTACGACAACGGCTATGTATCGCCGTATCTGGTAACCCATCCCGCCAGCTTGGAAGCCATCCTTGACGACCCGTACATCCTGTTGTGCAGCGAGAAGATCACGAAGGTCCAGGAGCTGATGCCCCTACTTGACAAGGTCATGCGCGCGCCCCGACCGCTGCTCGTCATCGCCGAGACCATTGAGGGCTCTGCGTTGAGCATGATCGTGCACAACCACGTCAACCGGGTGTTCCAGTGTGTCGCAACCAAGGCACCCGGCTTCGGCGATCGGCGGTTGCGCAAGCTCGAGGACATCGCCGCGATCACGGGCGGCCAGGTGTTCAGCAAGCACTCCGGCTTCAGCCTGGAGACCATGACCCTCGACCAGCTCGGTCGGGCCAGACAGGTTCGGGTGACCGCGGACCGCACTGCGATCATCGGCGGCGGTGGCTCCGCAGACCAGGTCGAGTTCCGGCTCACTCAGTTGCGCGCCGAACTGGAGCGCGCCACCTTCGGGATCGATGCCGACGTGCTCACCGAACGAATCGGCGCGCTGTCGGGCAAGGTAGCGGTGATCAAGGTAGGTGCGCCGACCAACGCCGAACTCACCGAACTGCAGCACCGTGTCGAGGATGCGCTGTCTGCCACGCGGGCGGCAATGGCCGAGGGCATCGTCGCCGGTGGCGGTGCCGCCCTGGTCCACGCGGTGTCAGTGCTCGACGAACTGCACGTCGAGAAGGACTACGCGGTCGGGGTGGAGATCGTGCGCCGAGCTCTTACGGAACCGACCTATCTCATCGCCACTAATGCCGGGTACTCCGGTCAGGAAGTGGTGTCCAGGGTCGCGCAACTGGGGGTTGACGAGGGTTTCGACGCCCTTGAAGGTCGCTACGGCAACATGATCGAATTCGGCATCATCGATCCCTTACGGGTGTGTCGCTCCGCGCTGCAGAACGGAGCGTCGGTGGCCGGCCTGCTGCTCACCACGAACACACTGATTGCCGAGGAGCAGACACCCTGGGGTGGTAGCCGGGCCTTGATGACGGAGTTCGGACAGCTTGATGAAGGCCTGCACCAACCGTCGCCAGATTCCAGCACGCCGCAGTCGCTGGGCCTCGGACCGTCGGTCGGCTGAGTGTCCGTGAGTTCCCCGACGCCCGTCGGCGAACGCGCGGGGCCGGAGTGGCCGGCCGGTCGGGTCGGAGAGGCGGTGTCGGGTGACGTCAGCGCGCTCGGGCTGCTGCTGGCTCGCGGCAGGGTGCGCGGCGTGCTCGGACTGCTTGGACCGGCCTTTGTGGCTGCGGTCGCGTACATCGACCCCGGCAACTTCGCTACCAACTTCGCGGCGGGTGCGAAGTTCGGCTACGCGCTCGTGTGGGTCGTCGTTGCAGCGAACCTGATCGCCATGCTCGTGCAGTACCAGTCCGCAAAGGTCGGCGTGGTCACCGGTCGTGACCTGCCGGAGCTGTGCCGGGACCACTTCCCGCGAGCAGTGTCACGTGGCTTGTGGGTGCAGGCTGAGATCATCGCAATGGCCACCGACCTCGCGGAGTTCGTCGGCGCCGCGATCGGACTGGACCTGATCTTCGGCGTTCCGTTGTTTGCGGCCGGCGTGATCACGGCCGTGGTCGCGTTCGTGATCCTGGCCCTCGAACAGCGCGGCCACCGGCGTTTCGAACTCGCGATCGCCGGTTTGCTCGGCATTGTCCTGCTCGGCTTCGCGTACGACCTGGCAATGGTGGGAGCGAGCCCAGCAGACATCGCCAGCGGGATGGTGCCTCGATTTGTCGGCTCCGACAGCGTGCTGCTCGCCGCAGGAATCGTCGGCGCGACCGTGATGCCGCATGTCGTGTATCTGCACTCGGCCCTGACGAAGCAGCGCGTGCCCTGCCGCAACGACGCCGAACGCCGCGAACTGCTTCGCTTCCAGCGGCTCGACGTGCTGGTCGCGCTCGGCGTCGCGGGCTTGATCAATCTATCGATGATTTTCGTCGCAGCCTCGCTGTTTCACCGCGCCGGAACAACCGGACTCGACTCGATCGAGGCCGCGCACGTAGGACTCGGACGGCTCGCAGGGGGCGGCGCCGCTCTCGCGTTCGCCGTCGCATTGCTCGCGTCGGGACTGTCGTCTTCGAGCGTCGGCACGTACGCGGGTCAGGTCGTCATGCAGGGGTTCATCCGGCGCCGCATTCCGCTATTCGTCCGCCGAGGACTCACGATGCTTCCCGCGTTGGTCGTGCTCGGGATCGGCCTGCCCCCTACGGACAGCCTGATCGTTTCGCAGGTCATGTTGTCGTTCGGAATCCCGTTCGCGCTGATACCGCTGGCGATGGTTACCCGGCGCGTCGACATCATGGGGCCACTGGTCAATCGGCGCCTCACGACCATGGCGATGTTTGCCATAGCGTCAACGATCACGCTGCTGAACGGCTTCCTGCTTTACACCACCGTTTTCGGGTGACGACGCTGACAACCGGGCCCGCAACCCGAGTCCGGTTCACCGGTATGAGGAGTCAACAATGACGAACGGCACCCCGACCGCCCCGCTGCGCGCTTTGCGGCACCTGGATACGCCGGCCGCCTCCGCGCTCGCCGAGCTCAACGCGACATTCGAGGAACTCCAGACCGTGCTGCGGTGTTGCGAACGGCTGGTGGCAGAGCTGGGAGCCACCGGTACCGAACCTGAAGACGTTGTGGTCGAAGCGCTCTGGACGACGGCGCTGCTCTCCTATGCTCGGTGCTTTTCCGCCGGCGGGTCAGGCAGGGCCCTGAGCGAGGACGACCTCACGGCAACCCAGTTGGCCGGTGATGTGCTGGACTGGCACCGCGTCCTGCTGACGTTGCGCGACCACTACACCGACCCCACCACCAATCCGCGGGAGCGCTTCTCGGTAGGCGTAGCGCAGGACCCGAACGGTGCGGCCAACGGCATCGCCATCACCTCCGCCAGGCAGCCACTGGTTGACGAACTCACCGTGCGACAGACCGGGGCGATCACGTTCGCGCTGAGCCGGCTGGTCGACGACCGAATTGCTGCGCAACAGGAAGCGCTCTTCGGTGAGGTCAAGCACCTTTCCGAGGCCGACCTGGACAAGCTGGGCCGACTTGACGTCACCGAGCCCGACTAGGGCACAGTGCAACGAAACCCATGTCGGGTGTAGAGCCCGATACACCGTCGCGTTGGGTTCGCAGACCCACAGGGTGACTGTCGCTGACTTCGGTCGTTAGGACACGGTCGCCAGCGTGCCTGGGAATTGGTCGGCTCGCCCCGGGTTCAGGTCCGGTCGGCCAGGACGGCGTCGATGCGGTGCCGAGCTGCGGCCACGAAGTCAGGGCGGGTGTCGCGGTAGTAGCGCAACCCTTGCAGTGCCGGGGCCAAACGGATAGCCGCGTCCAGGTGCTGCAGGGGTACGCCGCGTGTGGTGCCGGACTTCACCGGTCCCCCGGCGGGGCTGACGCCATGGAGCGACTTCACGAATTCGGCCAGCGCGCCGGCGGCCGGGATCGGGTCGAGGTTGTCCCACGTCGGGGTTTCCCCGACGATCCACGCCACGATCGACCACGGCCGGCGCGTGGTCTGTTCCCGAATCGGCCACGGGATGGATGGGCAGCTCAGACCAGTGCGGGAACTGCGCCGCGAGCAGGCGGCGCACGAGCTCGGTTGTCGTCTCGACGTGCCCCTCGTGCATCTTCACCACGGCCACGGACAGGCATCCTAGGGCGGCCGCTGACATGATGTGGTCCGCCACCCGCGCCCCGAAGGAGAACTGGCAGATGAGCGACACCTTCCATCCCGACCTCGCACCCGCGCATCCGAATCTCAAGCATGTGCGGGCGGACCAGATCGACGCCGATACTGCGCAGTCCTCGGGGATGCAGCGATTTGCCGCGATCAGCAACGCCAAGGTCGGCGCGACTCGCCTCTGGATGGGACAAACGCACGTCCGGCCCGCCACCCGGTCGGCCGATCACCATCACGGGGAGGCCGAGACCGCGATCTACGTCGTCAGCGGCAATCCGGAGTTCGTTTTCCTCGACGAGCAGACCGGCGAGGAAAAGCGGGTGCGGGCCGCGCCCGGCGACTACGTCTTCGTTCCTCCTTTCACGCCGCACCGCGAGGAGAACAACGATCCCGACGTCGACGCCGTGGTGGTACTCGCGCGCAGCACCCAGGAAGCGATCGTGATCAACCT
>JAYTRE010000328.1:0-2063 GCA_043746395.1 Pseudonocardiales bacterium | reverse complement strand
CCATGAGGAACTCACCACCGACGCTCCGAGTCGCGCCAGGCCCGTTGCCCCGACACGAACGAATACTGCGGGGGTCGCGCTCAGCCCAGTATCTCGAGGGCGTTCATGAGCGCGGGCATCGCCCGAGGGAACGCTTTGGCGACCGCGATCAGTTTGGCCGGTTGGCCGCCGGTGCGCAGCCACCTTCGTAGTGCTTCGTGGGCGCCTTCGGGGCCGAGCGCGTTCCGTAGGCGGTAACTATCGACGATGGCCCTCGGTGCGTCGTAGAGGCCGATGGTTGTGACGTCATCGACCGGAACCGTCGTGCGCCCGATCTCGAACGTCGCGGGGTCGAAGCTATGCCAGTGGATGGCCGGCCCGAGTCGAGGGTGCCAGGCGTCGCGCGGCAAGGCGATGTCATGGCGGGACGGGATGGCATCGGTGAGGTCATGCCGGGCCAGCGCTGACAGCAAGCAGATCGTGGAGTGCGGGGCTCGTTGGGCCGCTTCGAGGAAATCCAGGTCAGTGAGTTCCGCGGCGGCTTTGCGGTAGAGACCGCGACCGACCTGTTCGAGCTCTCCGCTGTCCCGCAGCCCGTACAGGCGATGATGGGTGAGCCCGGCGTCCATCGCCTGCTGGTAGGTGAACGTGGCGGGCAGCTCGTCCAGCCCGGGCAGAGTCATAGGAAGAAGTCTACACAGACAGACACTATCTATGAAGGTTTGCTCCGAAGACTACCGCGCCGCACCTGCCGACAGTCGCGCTCCGAAGCGTCCGCCGGGGCTGGTGGTGCTCGGCAGCGCACTGGTCCACCAGCCGCTGAGTGGCCCCCACATTCTGGCCTCCCGGCGGAGCAACAAATCGCTGTACACGGCAGGAGAATCAGCCTCGTCGGAAGTATGGACGACGTCGATCCGGCTCGCAGCAGTTGACCGACGGCCACCATGGCCGACTAGTACTACAGCCGTAGATCGTGATCTTCGTTGCTGATGGGGTCTTGCGTGAGCGTTTCTACCGGTTCTGGGGCGGCCACCGGGCGAACATGCGTTGCTTGTGTGGAACAACGAAAACGCCGCGGTGGCCGCGGCTCACAGCGTAGATCCTGTCCGGTGGCGTGAGGCGTTCGGTGCCGTGGTCGATCGCATCGAGTCCCGCTTTGCCCGCTACGAACCGTTGCGGCACGCGGCCGGGTTGATGTTGGGGATGCTGTCGGGGCTGGATCGCAAGAACTGTTGGACGATCGCCGAGCACCGCGGTGATCTGTCCCCGGATGGGCTGCAGCATCTGCTGTCCCGGGCGAAGTGGGACGCCGAGGCGGTGCGTGATGATCTGCGCGGCTACGTGGTCGACGCCTTCGCCGACGCCCAGGCGGTCCTCGTCGTGGATGAGACCGGTGATCTGAAAAAGGGTGTCCAGTCGGTCGGGGTGCAACGCCAGTACACCGGCACCGCAGGGCGGATCGAGAACGCGCAGGTCGCAGTGTTTCTCACCTACGCCGCGCCGCGTGGGCACGCGCTGATCGACCGGGCCCTCTACCTGCCCACGTCCTGGGCGCAAGATGAAGACCGCCGCGAGCAGGCCGGGGTTCCGGCAGAGGTGCAGTTCGCGACCAAACCCGCGCTGGCCACGGCGATGATCACCCGCGCCGTGCAAGCCGGGACACCGGCGGCATGGGTGGCCGGCGATGAGGTCTATGGCGCTGACCCGGGCCTGCGCCGAACCTGTCGCCAGCTCGGCCTCGGTTACGCGCTGCAGGTCGCGTCCAACCGGCGGGTACCCACCCATGCCGGGCCGATGCGCGTGGACGAGCTCCCGGCCCTGGTCCCGGCATCAGGCTGGCAGACCTACTCCTGTGGGCAAGGGAGCAAAGGCCACCGCGACTACTCCTGGGCCTGGATCGCTCTGCTGCCCGAACCCGGTGAACCCGCCACGACCGGCGAACATCATCTGCTGATCCGCCGCAACAGCGCCACCGGGGAACTTGCCTACCTGCGCTGCTACACCCCGAAACCCGCTTCGCTGGCCACCCTCGTGCGAGTCGCTGGACAGCGCTGGCGCATCGAGGAGTCTTTCCAATCAGCCAA
>JAYTRE010000327.1:0-9421 GCA_043746395.1 Pseudonocardiales bacterium | reverse complement strand
CGCGGCGAGGTCGAGTTCGTCGACGACGAACGAGCGGCTCTGGTGCACGTACACCGCGCCGGTGTGGACGCTCGCGTGCGCGGCGCCGGCGTCCACGGTGCCCACCAGAATCCCGGTCGCAGCCTCGACCACCGCCACGGGAGCTCCGCCCGCCCCGCGGATGTCGGCACTGGGCCGCTCCCGCGCCGTCCAGTACCACCCGCCCGGGCGCCGCCGCAGGATCCCCCGGGCTACCAGTGAGGCGAGCACGGCCTGCGCCGCCGCACCGCCTAGGAGCTCAAGCTCGTCGGGGCGCACCGGCAGCTCGGCCGCCGCGCAGCACAGCTGCGGGCCCAGCACATAGGGGTTGGCGGGGTCGAACACCGTCGCCTCGACCGGCCGGCCGAACACCGCCTCGGGGTGATGCACCAGGTACGTATCGAGCGGGTCGTCGCGAGCCACGAACAGCACCAGCGAAGCCGATCCGGCCCGTCCCGCGCGCCCCGCCTGCTGCCACAGCGAGGCCAAGGTCCCCGGAAAGCCGGCCAGCACGACGGCGTCCAGCCCGGTGATGTCGAGCCCCAGCTCCAGGGCGTTGGTCGCCGCGACCCCGAGCAGTTCACCCGAGCGCAGTGCAGCCTCCAACGCGCGCCGCTCCTCGGCCAGGTAGCCGCCCCGGTAGGCGGCGACCCGCGGCACGAGCTCGGGCGCCTGCGCCTCGGTCAGGCGCCGCTGGGCAGCCAGGGCCGTCAGCTCCGCACCGCGTCGCGACCGGACGAAGACGAGCGTGCGGGCCCCCTCCACGACCAGGTCGGCCAGCAGCCGGCCGGCCTCAGCCCCTGCTGAGCGGCGCACCGGCGCGCCGTTCTCTCCGCGCAGCGCGGTCAGCGGCGGCTCCCACAGCCCGAAGGTGGTCGCGCCGCGTGGGGAACCGTCCTCGGTCACCGCGACCACCGGCAGCCCGATCAGCCGAGCGGCGGAGGCGGCCGGGTCCGCCACCGTCGCGGACGCGAGCACGAACGTCGGCTGCGCGCCGTAAAACGCGCACACCCGCCGCAGGCGCCGGAGGATCAGGGCCACGTGCGAACCAAACAGGCCGCGATAGCTGTGGCACTCGTCGATGACGACGTAGCGCAGCCGCCGAAACAACGGCGCCCAGCGCGCGTGCGACGGCAGCAGGCCTCGGTGCAGCATGTCGGGGTTGGTCAGGATCCAGTTTGCGTGGGCCCGGACCCAGTCCCGCTCGTCCTTGGGCGTGTCACCGTCATAGGTCGCGGCCCGCAGACCCGGCAAGCCGAGCGCGGAGAGGGCGCGCAGCTGGTCAGCCGCCAGCGCCTTCGTCGGGGCGATGTACAGCACCCGGGCGCGGTCATCGGCGAGCAGCGCGCTCAGCCCGGGCAGCAGGTAGGCCAGCGACTTTCCCGACGACGTCCCGGTCGCCACGATGACTGAGATCCCCTCGTGGGCCGCCTGGGCCGCCGCGCGCTGATGGGTCCACGGCGCCTCGACACCCTGCGCGACGAGCCGCTCTCGTAGCACCGGTGCCACCCACGCCGGCCACTCGGCGCGCACACCCGGCCGGGACGGCAGGTGCTCGACGTGCAGCAGCGGCGAATCACCTGGTGGCATGCCCTGGAGCAGGCGGGAGAGCACGTCGCGCAACACCCCTCCTCGACCTGTGCGCCGTATGACACGATGTGGCGTGCCGGTCGGCTCACTGCATACTCCCCGAGCCGACGCCCCGACGAGCAGGTGGTGACCCAGGTGGAACTCGCGCTGACCCATCGGAGCGAAGGCGGGGTCTCTGTCTTGGGCGTCGAGGGCGAGGTCGACGTGAGCTCGGCCCCGCAGCTGCAGCGTGAGCTGAGCGCGCTGCAGGAGGCCGGGGCACGGTCGGTGATCGTGGATCTCACCGCGGTCGGCTTCCTCGACTCGACCGGACTGGGCGCGCTGGTAGCAGCCCGGGCCGTCGCGGCCGAAGCCGGCGGCACGATCGCGCTGGTCTGCGACCAGGAGCGGATCCTCAAGCTGTTCACGATCACCGGACTCGACGGCGCCTTCGACATCCACCCCACGGTCGAGTCCGCGGCGCGCAGCCTCGCCGACTAGGGCGATAGCCCGTCGGGCGTCAATGACCCGACCTGGGCGGATGCCCCAGAGGTGGCTAGACTCCGCCAATTGGCGCCGCCCGCGACACTCGCCCGGGTAGGTAGTCCTCGCCGCCGCCGAGTCCGATGGCACTCGGCGATCTGACAACAGCTAGGGGAGTTGCATGGCCTCGCACGACGTGATTGCCGTATCCGCGATCTCCGGCAGTGAGAAGGGCATCGTCGCGGTGATCGGTCTGGTCGCCATCGCCGCGCTCGTCTTCGCCTATCTACTGGTGAAGGAGGTGCTCGCGGCCGATCAGGGCACTCCCAAGATGCAGGAGATCGCCAAGGCGGTTCAGGAGGGTGCCCGCGCCTACCTCAACCGGCAGTTCCGCACCCTCGCCGTGTTCTCGGTGATCGTCTTCGTGCTGCTGCTCGTGCTTCCGGTCAACAATGGCGGCTTCTCCGTCCAGTTCGGCCGGGCGCTGTTCTTCATTGTCGGCGCGAGCTTCTCCGCTGCGGTCGGTTACATCGGCATGACGCTGGCCACGCAGGCCAACGTGCGGGTCGCCGCGGCCGCCCGCGGCGGCGGGCGCGAGCGGGGCTTCCACGTCGCGTTCCGCACCGGCGGCATCGTCGGCATGCTCACCGTCGGCCTCGGCCTGCTCGGCGCGAGCGTGGTGCTGTTCATCTACAACGGCAACGCACCGACGGTGCTTGAGGGCTTCGGCTTCGGCGGCGCCTTGCTCGCCATGTTCATGCGCGTGGGCGGTGGCATCTTCACCAAGGCCGCAGACGTCGGTGCCGACCTCGTCGGCAAGGTAGAGGCGGGCATTCCCGAGGACGACCCCCGCAACGCCGCGACGATCGCCGACAACGTCGGCGACAACGTCGGCGACTGCGCCGGGATGGCGGCCGACCTGTTCGAGTCCTACGCCGTCACGCTCGTCGCCGCGCTCATCCTCGGCCAGACCGCCTTCGGTGCGAAGGGCTTGCTGCTGCCGCTGATCATCGGTGCGATCGGCATCGTCAGCTCGGTCGTCGGCATCCTCACCACCAAGCTGCGCGAGAGCGACCGCAACGGTCTCGTCCCGATCAACCGCGGCTTCTTCTTCACCGCCACTGTGTCGCTGGTGCTCGTGGCCATCGCGGCCTTCACCTTCCTGCCGAGCAGCTTCGGCAAGCTGGCCGGCCACGAGCAGGGCGCCACCGGCAACCCGCAGTGGATCGCGATCGGGGCGGTCGCCATCGGCATCGTGCTGGCAGTGCTGATCCAGCAGCTCACCGGTTACTTCACCGACACCGTCCGCCGGCCGGTCAAGGACGTCGCCGACACCTCGCTGACCGGAGCGGCGACCGTGATCCTCGCCGGGATCTCGCTCGGCCTCGAGTCGGCCGTGTACTCGGCCATCCTCATCGGCGCCGCCGTCTTCGGGGCGTTCCTACTTGGCGGCGGCAGCACGATCGTTGCGCTGTATGCCGTCGCACTCGCCGGGACCGGACTGTTGACCACCGCCGGCGTCATCGTCGCCATGGACACCTTCGGCCCGGTCAGCGACAACGCCCAAGGCATCGCCGAGATGAGCGGGGACATCGACGAGAAGGGGGCCCGCGTCCTCACCGACCTCGACGCGGTCGGCAACACCACCAAGGCGATCACCAAGGGCATCGCCATCGCCACTGCCGTGCTCGCCGCGACCGCGCTGTTCGGCTCGTTCAACAAGGCCATCAGCGACGCGCTCAAGAACACCGCGGGCGCGCTGGACAGCGCCGGGCACGTCACCGGCGGCAAACTGACCCAGCTGTCCTTCAACTTCGACCTGTCCCAGCCCAACAACCTCTTCGGCGTCATCGTGGGCGCCTCGGTCGTGTTCCTGTTCAGTGGGCTCGCCATCAGTGCTGTCGGCCGCGCGGCCGGCCGGGTGGTGTATGAGGTCCGGGCCCAGTTCCGCGACCATCCGGGGATCATGGACTTCTCCGAGAAGCCGGACTACGCGCGTGTCGTGGACATCTGTACCAAGGACTCGCTGCGGGAGCTGGCCACCCCCGGCCTGCTGGCGATCTTGGCCCCGGTCGCGATCGGCTTCCTGCTCGGTGTCGCGCCGCTGGCCGGCTACCTGACCGGTGCCATCGGCGCGGGTGTGCTCATGGCGATCTTCCTCGCCAACTCCGGCGGGGCGTGGGACAACGCCAAGAAGATGGTCGAGGACGGCGTCCACGGCGGCAAGGGCACCGAAGCCCACGCCGCGACGGTCATCGGCGACACGGTCGGCGACCCGTTCAAGGACACCGCCGGACCGTCGATCAACCCGTTGCTCAAGGTGATGAACCTGGTCGCCGTGCTCGTCGCCCCCGCGGTCGTGAAACTCACGGTGGGCGCGCATGCCTCGACCGGTCTGCGACTGCTCGTCGGCTTCGCGGCGTTCTCGATCATCGCTGCGGCTGTGATCATCTCCAAGCGGCGCCGGGTGTCGATGGGGGCCAGCCCGGCCGAGCAGGAGCCGGCCACGCCGCTAGCTGCCTGACGCAGCAGTGACCGACTGGGCGGTCCTGGCAACGCGCCGGGGCCGCCCGTCGACATATCGGGCCCGCGACGGCGGCGGGAAACGTACGGTCAAGACGCCTGCCACGCGCCGGAGAGGACGTGATGACGCAGTTCTCGCTGTTCGGCGCGGCCGCCACGGCCCCGGTGCTCGACGACCTCGACGGGCTGCTGCTCGCCGGCGGGCACTGGGTCCGCACGACCGCGGCGGCCCGGCTGTCGGTCGTGGTCTCGCAACCCTGGCGCGCGGCCGCCCTCGCGGACTCGTTCGGCGTGCTGGGGCTGGCCTGCGCGGATGCGGTGGTGGCGGCCGAGGGCGGCCTGGGGGTGCGGACGTCGTTCTCCCCCGAACTGGTCCCGGCCGCCCTGCGGTGGACGCGCGGCGCGAACGAGGAGCCACCTGCCGGCTTCGTGCTGACCGCGGGCGGACTGCGGCTGTGGGCGATAGCGGCCGGCCGGGGTGACGACCTCGGCTACCTGCTGGCGACCGCGGAGCCCGACGACGCGCGGCACCGGGCCGGTGGGGGCCAGCTGGCCCGGCTCGGCCTGGCCGCGGTATCCATCGGCGTGCGGGGCGGCCCGGGCTGGCGGATCACCTCCGCCAAGCGCGTACGGCGGCTCGCCGAGCTGCTGGGACAGGCGCCGGACGGGGCCGGAGCCGACTGGCCGGTGCCGCGCTGAACGCGGCCGAAAGGTGAGTGAGGTACCGTCCGCGGCGGCAGGCGTCCACCGGGACGAGCGGCCAATCGGGTAACGGCAGGGAGTAGTCAGTGGCGAGCAAGGCTGCGCGGACGGGCACCAAGCTGGTGATCGTCGAGTCGCCGGCGAAGGCGAAGACGATCGGCGGGTACCTGGGCGCGGGGTACGTCGTCGAGGCCTCGATCGGCCACATCCGCGACCTGCCCCGCAATGCCGCCGACGTCCCCGCCAAGTACAAGGGGGAGCCCTGGGCCCGGCTGGGCGTGGACACCGACCACGACTTCGAGCCGCTCTACGTCGTCAGCGTCGACCGCAAGCAGCAGGTGAGCAAGCTCAAGGCGCTCGTCAAGCAGGCCGACGAGCTTTACCTGGCCACCGACGAGGACCGCGAGGGCGAGGCGATCGCCTGGCATCTGGTGCAGACCCTCGACCCGAAGATCCCGGTTCGCCGGATGGTGTTCCACGAGATCACCCCGAGTGCCATCGCGGCGGCGGTTGCCTCGCCCCGCGACATCGACGAGCACCTTGTCGACGCACAGGAGACCCGGCGCATCCTCGATCGCCTCTACGGCTACGAAGTAAGCCCGGTGCTCTGGAAGAAGGTGCTGCCGAAACTGTCGGCGGGCCGGGTGCAGTCGGTCGCCACGCGGATCGTCGTCGAACGGGAGCGCGCCCGGATGGCCTTCCACACCGCGCAGTACTGGGACGTCGAGGCCACGTTCGCCCCGGCCGCACCCCGCCCGGGTGACCCGGAGACGTTCACCGCGACCCTCGTCGCCCTTGACGACATCCGCATCGCGACGGGGCGAGATTTCGATGCCGCGACGGGTCGCGCAGGCGGCGACGTCCTGCACCTGGACGAGGCGGGCGCCCACGGGCTCGCCGCACGGTTGGCAGGGCGCCCGTTCGAGGTGAAGCGGGTCGAGGAGAAGCCGTATCGCCGCCGCCCCTACCCGCCGTTCATGACCTCGACCCTGCAGCAGGAGGCCGGGCGCAAGCTGCGCTGGTCCTCGGCGGTCACCATGCGCGTGGCGCAGCGGCTGTATGAGAACGGTTTCATCACCTACATGCGCACGGACTCCACCAACCTCTCGACGACGGCGCTGACCGCCGCGCGCTCGCAGGCGCGCGAGCTCTACGGCGATGCCTATGTCCCGGCCGAAGCGCGTACCTACACGCGCAAGGTGAAAAACGCCCAGGAGGCGCACGAGGCGATCCGTCCCTCGGGCGATTCCTTCCGCACCCCGGGCCAGGTCGCCGGGCAACTGTCCAGCGACGAGTTCCGCCTCTACGAGCTGATCTGGCAGCGCACGCTCGCCTCGCAGATGTCCGACGCCGTCGGTACGACCGTCTCGATCCGGCTAGCCGGGGAGTCGGCCGCCGGGGAGCAGGCCGAGTTCTCCACAAGCGGGCGGACGATCACCTTTCCCGGTTTCCTGCGGGCCTACGTCGAGGACACCGACGAGTCAGCGGAGAAGGACGACGCCGAGAAGCGCCTGCCGCAGTTGACGGCGCGGGACGCGCTCGAGGCGCGCTCGTTCGAGGCCAACGGGCACTCGACCTCGCCGCCGGCGCGCTACACCGAGGCGTCGCTGGTCAAGGCGCTGGAGGAGCTCGGCATCGGCCGCCCGTCGACGTATGCCTCGATCATGCAGACGATCCAGGACCGGGGCTATGTCTGGAAGAAGGGGCCCGCCCTCGTCCCGTCGTGGACCGCGTTCGCGGTGGTCGGCCTGCTCGAGGACCATTTCGGGCGCCTGGTCGACTACGGCTTCACCGCCTCCGTCGAGAACGACCTGGACTCGATCGCGGCCGGTTCCGCCTCGCGGGTGGACTGGTTGCGCCGCTTCTACTTCGGTGCCGCGGACGCCCCCAGCGACTCGCAACGGATCTCGGCCCAGGGCGGCCTCAAGCGGCTCATCGTCGACCGGCTCGAGCAGATCGACGCGCGCGACGTCAACTCCATCCCCCTCGGCGACACCGGCGTGCTGGTGCGGGTCGGGCGCTACGGCCCGTACCTGCAGCGGGGCGAGGACGAGCGGGCCTCGGTGCCCGAAGACCTGGCGCCGGACGAGCTCACGCCGGAGAAGGTCGAGGAGCTGCTCTCGGCGCCATCGGGCGACCGGCCGCTCGGCACCGCCGACGACGGCCGGGAGATCACCGCGAAGACGGGACGCTACGGCCCCTATGTCACCGACGGCGAGCGGTCGGCGTCACTGTTCAAGTCGATGTCGGTGGACACCGTCGAGCTGCCCGAGGCGCTGCGACTGCTGACCCTGCCTCGGGTGCTCGGTGCACTCGACGGCGAGGAGGTCACCGCGCAGAACGGGCGCTACGGGCCCTACGTCAAGAAGGGCACCGACTCGCGCTCGCTGGAGACCGAGGACCAGCTGTTCACCGTGGATCTGGACGCCGCGACGGCCCTGTTCGCCCAGCCCAAGCTGCGGGGGCGGCGCGCGGCCGCAGCGCCGCCGCTGCGCGAGGTGGGGCCGGATCCGGTCTCCGGGCAGCCGATGGTCGTCAAGGACGGCCGGTTCGGCCCTTACGTCACCGACGGCGAGACAAACGCCTCGCTGCGACGCGGCGACTCGGTCGAGGAGCTCACCGTCGATCGGGCCGCTGAACTGCTCGCCGACCGGCGGGCCCGCGGCCCGGCCAAGAAGACCGCGAAGAAGGCTGCCAAGAAGTCCACGGCGAAGAAGTCGCCCGCGAAGAAGTCCCCCGCCAAGAACACCGTGCGCAAGGCACCCGCGAACAAGGTTGCCAAGAAGGCCGCGGCGCAGGTTGTCGACTAGCGCTCGTCGATGAACAGGGCCCGCCGCGGGCAGGCGGTCACCGCAGCACGGGCCTGGCGTTCGGTGGCCGCGTCGAGTGGTTCGCGAGTGAGGATCGGATAGCCCCACGAGTCGACGCGCACGAGCTCGGCGGCCAGGTGAGCGCAGATGCCGATGCCGTCGCACGCGATCGGGTCGATCCGCAGGCGGCGCTGGCCGCGCATCGTCTCAGCCACGACGGCCCCGGTGACCGGCCTCGTGCAGACAGCGGCCGTGCAGGTGGGCGCTGACGTCCTCGGCGAACGTGGCCATCGCGCTTGCGACCATGCGCACGGCGCCGTCAGGGTGGTGGCAGCCGCCGCGTCCGGAGATCTCGGTGAGAAAGCGCCGCAGGCGAGCGGTGTCGCGCCGCCGCACCCGGCGCGCGGCGAGCTCGGCGGTGAGGTCGGCAACCGCACGCAGGCCGAACAGGCACGGCCCGCACTGGCGCGCACTGCTCTCGGCCAGGTACGTCGTGATCTCGGCGGTGAGGTGCAGGCCACACGATCCGGCGGGCAGGGCCAGCAGCACGCCGGCTCCGAGCGAGAGCCCGTGCGGGCGCAGCGCGCTGTCGGTGGCGGGCAGCTCGCTGACCTGGGCCCAGGGCGCCCAGCTGCCGCCGTAGCCCCCGACGAGCACGGCCTGAACCTGGGTCGCCCCGACGACAGCGGTGATCGGTTCGCGCAGCCGGGTGGAGGTGGCGACCTCGAGGACGGCCCGGTGGCTCGGGCCGGTGACCGTGAGCAGGGTTGTCGCGGTGTCCGCACCGTCGTAGGCGGCCACCGCGACGCGCGCGAGCGTCTCGACGTTCTGGACCAGCGCCGCTCGGCCGTTGATGCGGGCGATCTGCCCGGCTTCGCGGCGGAACGCGGGCAGCGCTGGGCCGCCGGACAGCGCCCGCACGATCGCGCTCGACTCGCCGCTGAGGTAGCGGCCCGGGCCGAGCACTACCCGCAGCGGCGGCTCGGGCAGGTGCGCCGCGGCCCGCTCGGCGATCGCCCGGGTCAGCGCGGCCCGGGCCGCGTGCGCACCCTCGTGCAGCCACACCACGACGTCCTGGGCGTAGAGCGCCTCAGCGGCGCAGACCAGCCCGTCCAGCACCAGGTGGGGCCGCAGCTCCAGCAGGGCGGCGTCCTTCGCGCTGAGCGGCTCGCTTTCCGCGCCGTTGGCCACCACGACACTGCCGTGCTCAGCGCCGGCCGCGCGGACGGCACGCCACTTGGTGGCGACCGGAAAGTGCGCGCCGCCACGGCCGGTGAGCCCGATGGCCTCCAGTGTGGTGAGCAGCGCGTCCCCGT
>JAYTRE010000326.1:0-3529 GCA_043746395.1 Pseudonocardiales bacterium | reverse complement strand
CAGGCGCTACTAACCGCCGCCTCCATCCCGATCGTGTATCGCTTCACCCGGCGCCGGGCGGGCGAAGCGATGTCGGTGCTGGTCGCCGCGGCGTACGGGATCGGCTGGCCGATCCAGGCCCTCATCGACTTCGACTTCCACGAGATCGCCTTCGCCACCCCCTTGATGGCGCTCACGATCGATGCACTCGACCGGCGCGACGACCGCAGGCTCGCCCTCTGGTGTGCGCTGCTGCTGCTCGTGCGCGAGGACATGGGCATCGTGGTCGCGCTCGTCGGCGTGCTGCGCCTGCTGCAACGCCGGCCCAACCGCCGGCTGATCCTCGGCCTGATCTTCGGTGGCATCGCGACCTACCTGCTCACGACGTCGGTCATCATCCCGCATTTTGCCGCCGGCCATGGCTTCAGCTACGGCGACCAGTTCGGCTCGCTGGGGCCGTCGGTGCCCTCGGCGCTGGTCAACATCATCACCAAGCCGTGGCATGCCATCGCGGTGTTCTTCAGCCCGGCCGAGAAGGCCCGGACGCTCGCCTTCCTGCTCGTGCCGCTCGCGCTGTTGCCGCTGCGCTCCCCCTACGCGCTGCTGGCGCTGCCGCTGCTGGCCGAACGGTTCTTCAACTCGCGGGGCAACCTGTGGGGTGCCACCTTTCACTACAACGCCCTGCCGTGGCTGATCCTCGTGATGGCTATGGTCGACGGCGCCCAGCGCGCCGGGCTGTTCGCTGACGGAACGCGGGCGAGGCGGCTGCGCACGGGCCTCGCCTCGCTGCTCGTCGCCACGCCCCTGGCGCTGCCATTCGTGGGCAGCCTCGACCATGTCCTGCCGGTCACCCAGCTGCGCGAGGGCAAGTCGATTCTGTCCAATCCGTGGCTGACCTCGGCCAAGGCCGTGGTCGCCTTCTTGCCCCGCGATGTCTGCGTTGCCGTCGACAACCACCTCGCCCCGCATCTCACGACGCGCGACTGGACGACCGTGCCGCAGACCAACACCTACGAGCCGGACTTCTTCGCCCTCGACATGACCGAGCCCGACACCGGCGGCAACCCGCCCGCGCCGACGCCCTTCCAGGTCCTGATGCAGGCCCAGTCGAACGACTACAAGATCGTGTTCCGTAGCGGGCCGTTCCTGGTGCTGCAGTCGCCGAACTACCGCGGTCCGACGAGCGCGTGCCGGCCGCTCGGCCCGGGCAAGGTCGCGCCGCGCTGACCGGCCGGTCAGAGTTTGTGGACGGGCGCGTAGCGCAGCATCAACCACTTGACGCCGGCCGAGCCGAAGTCGATCTGCGCTTGCGCACCGTCGCCGGCTCCCCGCGTCGCGACGACCGTGCCCAGCCCCCAGGCGTCGTGGGTCACCCGCTCGCCCGCGTCGAGTGAGGGCACGGCGCGATTGCCGGCGCCGCCGCGCAGGCCACCCGCCGCCAGGCGGGCGGACGCGAGCTGTTCCTGGGCCGTCCGGCGGGCGCTGGCCCGGTAGCCGTGGTCGCCGTAGCGGTCCGAGCCCGGGCCGCCGTCGCGGTAGCCGCCGACGAACGGCACGCGGTCGACCTCGCCCGTCCAGACGGCGAGTTCGGCGGGGATCTCGTCCAGGAATCGCGAGGGCGGGTTCCAGGACGGGGCCCCCCAGGCCGACCGCGACAGCGCCCGGGACAGATGAAGCCGTTCGCGGGCCCGGGTGATCCCGACGTAGGCGAGGCGTCGCTCCTCGGCAAGTTCGGCCGGGTCACCGAGCGCGCGCAGGTGCGGGAAGACGCCATCCTCCATCCCGGTGAGGAAGACCACCGGGAACTCCAGCCCCTTGGCCGTATGCAGCGTCATCAGCGTGACGACCCCACCGTCGGAGTCGGGGATCGAATCGGCGTCAGCCACGAGCGACACCTGCTCGAGGAACGCGTCCAGCGAGGTGGCCTCGTCGGTGCCGGCTCGCTGCTCCTCGAACTCGCGGGCGACGCTGACGAGCTCGCGCAGGTTGTCGACGCGCCCCTCGTCCTGCGGATCGCGGCTGGCCTCGAGCTCACGCAGGTAGCCGGTCTTGTCCAGCACCGCCTCGAGGATCGAGCTCGGCGTGCCGTCGGGTCCGGCCGCGACCCCGCGCAGGTCGGTGAGCAGGGTGACGAACTCCCGGACGGCACTCAGCGAGCGCCCGGCGATACCGAATGCCTCGTCGGCGCGCTCCACGGCTGCGCCGAACGAGATCCGCTCCCGATCGGCAAGGACCTCGAGGCAGGCCTGCGCCCGATCGCCGATACCGCGCCGCGGGGTGTTGAGGATGCGGCGCAGGCTAACGACATCGTCAGGGTTGGCGATCGTGCGCAGGTAGGCCAGCGCGTCGCGGATCTCGCGGCGCTCGTAGAAGCGCACGCCCCCGACGACCTTGTAGGGCAGGCCGACGCGAATGAACACCTCCTCGAACACGCGTGACTGGGCGTTGGTCCGGTAGAACACCGCGATCTGCGACGCGGTCACGGCGTGCTCGTCGCCCAGAGCGTCGATGCGCTGCGCGACCCAGGCCGCCTCGTCGTGCTCGTTCTCGGCGACGTAGCCGAGGATCTGCTCGCCGCCTCCCGCCTCGGACCAGAGGTTCTTCGGCCGGCGATCGGGGTTGCGCGCGATGACGGCATTGGCGGCCGACAGGATCGTCTGTGTCGAGCGGTAGTTCTGCTCCAAGAGGATCGTCGAGGCATCGGGGTAGTCGCGCTCGAACTCCAGGATGTTGCGGATCGTGGCGCCGCGGAAGGCATAGATGGACTGGTCGGCGTCGCCCACCACGGCGAGCTCGGCTGCCGAGATGCCCTCCGCCGCTTCCCGGGTGAGTTCGCGGACGAGGACGTACTGGGCATGGTTGGTGTCCTGGTACTCGTCGACCAGCACGTGGCGGAACCGGCGCCGGTAGTGCTCGGCGACGTGCGGATGGTGTTGCAACAACCCGACCGTCCTCATGATCAGGTCGTCGAAGTCGAGGGAATGGGCCTCGGTGAGGCGGCGCTGGTAGCGCCCGTAGGCCTCGGCGAGCACCTTCTCGTGCGCGTTGGCGGCCCGCTCGCTCCACGCCTCGGGAGTGACCAGCTCGTTCTTGAGGTTGCTGACCTGGGCCGACAGCGAACGCGCCGGGTAGCGCTTCGGATCGAGATCCAGCTCGCGGCCGACCATCGTCATCAGCCGGCGCGAGTCGTCGGCGTCGTAGATGGAAAACGACGTCTTCAGACCGAGGGTCTTGGCCTCGGCGCGCAGGATGCGCACGCACATGGAGTGGAACGTGCTGACCCACATGATCTTCGCGCGCGGTCCGACGAGTGCGGCGACACGCTCCTTCATCTCGCCGGCTGCCTTGTTCGTGAAAGTGATCGCGAGGATCTCGCCTGGCTGGGCGCCGCGCTCGGCGAGCAGGTAGGCGACCCGGCTGGTCAGCACCCGGGTCTTGCCGGAGCCGGCACCCGCGACGATCAGCAACGGCCCGCCGTGGTGCACGACCGCCGCTCGCTGCTGCGGGTTCAGCCCGTCGAGCAAGCGTGCCGGGTCGACCGCGAGGCGGG
>JAYTRE010000325.1:0-3903 GCA_043746395.1 Pseudonocardiales bacterium | reverse complement strand
CACCTCGTGCTGGTCGGCGACGCGGCCCAGCTGCCCTCCATCGGTCCGGGACGAGTGCTGGCCGACGTGATCGACTCCGGCCGGGTGCCCGTCACCGAGTTGCTTACGTTGTACCGGCAGGCTGAGGGTGGGGCGATCGCGCGGCTGGCCACCGCGGTCCGCCAGGGCGAGCTGCCGCCGGTGGACGACCCGACCCGCGAGGTGGTGGTCGTCGCCGCGCGCGGCTCCGCCGACGCGGCGCACCGCGTCGTCCAACTGGTCACCGACTCCATCCCGCGGGTCCTCGCTATCCCCGCCGAGCAGGTGCAGGTGGTCACGCCGGTACACCGTGGCGCCGCAGGGACGCAGGCGCTGAACACTGCGCTGAAGGCGATCCTGAACCCCGGAACCAACCAGGGACAGCGTCGCTTCGACGAGGGCGACCGCGTTGTCGCGACCGCGAACCACCTGGAGGCTGAGCCGTTCGGCTACGCCAACGGCGAGGTCGGCGTCGTCAGCGCCGTGGCGCGCGACGGCACGGTCACGGTGGCCTTCGCCTCGGGCCCGGCCCAGGTCAAGGGCAAGGCGCTGGCCGACCTGCTGCACGGCTGGGCAATCACCGTGCATCGGGCGCAGGGCTCGGAGTTCCCCGCTGTGGTGGTCGTCGTGCCGCCCGAGGCCGCGACGATGCTGTCGCGGCCGCTTGTCTACACCGCGATGACCCGCGCCCAACGCCACCTGTCGGTGGTGCATGGCGTCGGGCCCGCCTTGGCTCGGGCCGTGCGCCAGGTCGGCACGCTGCCCCGGCGCACCCTTCTCGGCGAGCTGCTGCGGGAGTACGTCGCGGACTGACTGCCGTCGGTCCGCGGTGGCCGAGCCGGGGCGGCGAGCTGAACGCGCGGGCTGCGGCTCGCTGGCCAGGTGGGCCGGCGCGGCGTTGAATGTCGCAGTATGACGGCTGCGCTCGCCGGGGACCACACCGATCCCGACTGGGAGTACGCGCCGCTGCGGATCGCGGCCGATGTCACCCGGCCTTCCGCGGCGGCCCAGCTGTCGCTGCATGCCGAGTTCGGCGGATGGGAGCTCGCGCGCGTCGTCCGCTACATGGACGGCACCCGCAGGGTATGGCTGCGGCGCCGGCGCCGCCCTGCTGCGGCGTTGCCGCTGCCGGGGCTAGCGGTCTGAGCCCGCATACAGAGCCCGGACGGTGTCGATCGTGTCCGCCTCCTCCGGGCGCTTGTCGTCGCGATAGCGGACCACGCGAGCAAACCGCAGGGTCACTCCCCCGGGATAGCGGGACGAGCGCTGCACGCCGTCGAAGGCGATCTCCACCACCTGCTCCGGCCGCAACGGCACCACCCAGCCGTCCGTAGGCCCGTCCGCGAGGGCGAGGAACCGCTCGGTCTGCCAGGCGAGCATCGCGTCGGTCATCGCTTTGAACGTCTTGCCGAGCATGACGAACGCGCCGTTGCCGGGATCCCGCGCACCGAGGTGGATGTTGGACAGGGTGCCGGCGCGGCGCCCGGAACCCCATTCCACGGCAAGCACGACGAGGTCGAGGGTGTGCACCGGTTTGACCTTGAGCCAGCTCGCGCCGCGGCGTCCCGCCTCGTACGGCGCGGCCAGCGCCTTGGCCATGATCCCCTCGTGGCCGGCCGCGAGGGTGGCCTCGAGGAAACGCCGAGCAGCGTCCGGGTCGTCGGTGACCAGGCGCGACACCTGGGACTCGGCCGGCACTATCGCGTCCAGGGCGGCCAGGCGCTCGGTGACCGGTTGGTCGAGGAGATCGGTGCCGTTGTGGTGCAGGACGTCGAAGGCGAAGGCGCGCAGCGGCTGTGCCTGTCGCGCGGCGGCGATGTCGACGCTGCGCCCGAAGCGCGCCG
Organism: Pseudonocardiales bacterium; assembly: GCA_043746395.1. Classification (GTDB taxonomy): domain Bacteria; phylum Actinomycetota; class Actinomycetes; order Mycobacteriales; family Jatrophihabitantaceae; genus JAYTRE01. The sequence continues at coordinate 2,041 of JAYTRE010000325.1, read as the reverse complement.
CGGTCAGCTGGAACGGTTGGGGCCGGCCGTCGCTGCGCAGCGCGATTGCTTCGGCGTCCAGCACGAAGGTGTGGGCCGGCAACGCACGAACAGCTTCGACGACCTCGGGCAGCCGGGCGGTGACGTCGCCGAGGGTGCGGGTGAAGATCGCGACGTCCGCGCCGCTTCGATGGATCTGTACCCGCGCCCCGTCGAGCTTGGCCTCGAGCAGGGCGCGCCCGCCGAGCCGGTCGAGCGCCTCGGCCACGCTGGCGGCGCTTTGCGCGAGCATGGGGCTCAGCGGGCGGCCCACCCGCAGACTGAAGGCGTTGAGGGCAGCTGCTCCCCCGGCTAGGACGGCGGCGGCCACGGCCGGCAGGTCACCGCACAGCATTGCGGCACGGCGCACCTCTGCCGGCGGGACTGCGGCCGCCCGGGCGACCGCGTCGGCCATGACCCCGACGAGGGCGCCCTGGCGCAGCTCGCCGCCGAGCAGGCGGCGCAGGAACAGCTGTTCGTCGGCGGTCGCGGCGCCGAACAGAGCGGCGATCAGCTCGGCCCGTCGGGAGTGCGAGCCTGCTCCGGTGATCGCACCAATCGCAGTGAACTGCGCGTCGACTCCCCCGACGGTGAGTGTCGCGGCCAGCGCGGGCTCCGGGAGCGCCCGCAGCGCCGCCCAGCCCACGCCGATCTGGCGCTGCGGGAGCTCGCCGGACAGCCAGGACACGACCGTGGCGACCTCGTCGGGCGCGGCGGAGCGCAGCAGCTCGGCCAGCCGCTGGGTCTTGGTCAGCCGCGAGGAGCTGGCACCGACCGCGGCCGAGGCCGCGGCGACTTGGGCGGCGAGCACCAGCCCAGCATGCCCGGACACTGCGACATCGTCAGCAGGACATGGACATCGTTAGCAGGACATGAGCAGCCGGTCAAGCACCCGCACGCCGAAGCGGAGCCCCTCGATCGGCACCCGCTCGTCGATGCCGTGGAATAGGGAGGCGAAATCCAGCTCGGGCGGCAGGAGCAGCGGCGAGAAGCCGAAGCAGCGCATGCCCAGCGTGGAGAACGACTTGGCGTCGGTCCCGCCGCTCATCAGGTAGGGCACCGGGTGACCACCCGGATCCTCGGCGCGCAGCGCGGCCGACATGGCGTCCACCAGGGCTCCGTCGAAGGTGGTCTCGACGGCGATGTCGCGGACGAGGAACTCCCGCTGGATGCCGTCGCCGATCAGCTCGTCGAGTTCGGCGAGCAGCGCCTGTTCCTGCCCCGGGAGATAGCGGGCGTCGATGGTTGCCTCCGCGCTGGACGGGATGACGTTGGCCTTGTAGCCGGCGTGGAGCATGGTGGGGTTGGCGGTATTGCGGACGACGGCACCGATCATGCGGGCCATGCCGCCGAGCTGCGGCAACCACGCCTGCGGGTTCTCGGGGTCCAGGTCCAGACCGGTGATCGCGGCGATCGATTCGATCAGCGCGCGGACGGTATCGGTGATGACGACCGGGAATTCGTGCGCGCCGATCCGCGACACGGCCGCGGCCAACCGGGTGACGGCATTGTCGTCGTGGATCATCGAGCCGTGTCCCGGACGCCCCTCGGCGCGCAGCCGCAACCAGTTGATGCCCTTCTCCGCAGTCTGGATCAAATACAGCCGGGTGCTGGCGTCGAGTGACACGCTGAAGCCGCCGACCTCACTGATCGCCTCGGTGCAGTCAGCGAACAGGTCGCGGTGATGATCCACGAGGTAGTGCGCGCCCTGCCGGCCACCGGCCTCTTCGTCGGAGACGAAGGCGAGGACGAGGTCGCGGGCCGGCCGGCGCCCGGTCCGCGCCCACTCGCGCGCGAGCGCCAGGATCATGGCGTCCATATCCTTCATGTCGACAGCGCCACGGCCCCAAAGGTAGCCGTCGCGGATCTCTGCCCCGAACGGGTCGACGGACCACTCACCCGCCTCGGCCGGGACGACGTCGAGGTGACCGTGGACGAGCAGCGGTGCCCGGCTGGGATCGGTGCCCTCGATGCGGGCGATCGTGGACGCCCGCCCGGGCGCGGCTTCGATGATCTGCGACGC
>JAYTRE010000324.1:0-9320 GCA_043746395.1 Pseudonocardiales bacterium | reverse complement strand
CAGCCTGCCAGTCACGCACGGCCCGCGCCGCGTCACGGCCGCTCTCGGAGCCCGGCCGGCGCGGCCCGGGCGGCGAGCAGGCACCTCGGGGCGTAACGCTGCAATCCAGCAGCTTGGCCCCGCAGCAGGCAGACACGCCGCAAATCAACCTGCTACGGGGCCAAGGCACAGCGTGAGCAGTAACGTCGAACAATCGTGGCCGACGATCCGGTATTGCTCGCTGAACGTGCCCATCTCGAGCTTTCCCGCCGGTGCCTGGACGCCATGCGAGTCAGCGCAGCCGGCATCGCCGACTACGGTGTCGACGCGCTGGCCAGCGAGAGCCTGGGCCGACTGCGGGCCGCCCGCTTGACCGCGCTGGCCGCCGACCCTGACGCACCGCCCTTCTTCGGGCGCACCGACCGGGACCGGGATCCCGGCGACGACCGCCGCGGCACCGAGACATTGCACATCGGCCGGCGCCACGTCCGCGACGGGCAGGGGGACCCGGTAGTCATCGACTGGCGCGCCCCGATCGCCCGCGGCTTCTACCGGGCCACCCCGCAAGCCCGGATGGGGGTGCGGCTGCGGCGGCGCTTCGGCTTTCGAACATCGAGCAACGGCGCCCAGCTCAGTTCCTTCGAGGACGAGCAGCTCGACCGCGGCGAAGCGCTCGGCCTTGACTCCAGCCTGCTGCGCGAGGAGATCGAGCGTCCCCGCGTCGGCCCGATGCGCGACATCGTGGCCACCATCCAGCCCGACCAGGACGACCTGGTGCGCGCCGAACTCGACACCTCACTGTGCATCCAGGGTGCGCCGGGCACCGGCAAGACCGCGGTCGGGCTGCATCGGGCAGCCTACCTGCTCTACACCTATCCCGAGCGGCTGCGGCGTTCGGGCGTGCTCGTGGTCGGCCCCAACCAGGCCTTCCTGCACTACATCGCCCAGGTGCTGCCGTCGCTCGGCGAGGGCGGGATCGCGCAGGCCACCGTGGCCGAACTGGTGGGCGCGCCGTCCGCGCCCGGCGCGGAGCCGGCCGAGGTCGCCACCCTCAAGGGGGACGCCCGGATGGCGGGCGTGCTGCGCCGGGCACTGCTCGCCCACGTCGGCAAACCGACCGAGGACGTCCTCGCTATCGTCGGCACGAAACGGCACCGCATCGGCGCGCACCACCTGCGGCGCTACGTCGATGACGCGCGCCGGGCGCTGGCCGACGGGCTGCGCTGGTCGGTGGCGCGCGAGCGGCTGCGCCTGCAGGTGGGCGAGGACGTCCGGCGCCAGCGCGAGGACGCCGGCGGGGCACCGAGCGACGCCGACACCGCGCGGGTGGCGCGCTCGCAGCCGGTCCGCGAGTTCCTCGACGCGGTCTGGCCCACCCTGACCCCGCCGGGCCTGCTGGCCAGGGTGTACGGCGACGCGGCTTTCCTGGCCCGCTGTGGCACCGAGCTCACTGAAGCCGAACGGGCGCTGTTGCTCCGGCCCGCTGCCCGGTCGCTGAAGCAGACAGCGTGGACCCCCGCCGACGCGATCCTGCTCGACGAGCTGGCCGGCCTGCTCGACAGCGTCGACTCCTTCGTGCACGTGGTCGTCGACGAGGCCCAGGACCTGTCCCCGATGCAGTGCCGGGCCATCGCGCGCCGGTGCCCGCTCGGGTCGGTGACGGTGCTCGGCGACCTGGCCCAGGCCACCACCCCCTGGGCGCCCGGCGACTGGGCGGTGACGCTGCGCCATCTCGGCCACGAGGGCGCCGCGGTACGTCCGCTGACGGCCGGCTACCGCGTCCCCGACGAGGTGCTGTCCCTGGCCAACCGGCTGTTGCCGCACATCGCCGTCGGGGTCCCGCCGGCCACGTCGATCCGATCGGGCGTGGACGCCCTTCGCTTCGCCGGCCTGGGCGCCCTAACTGACGAGGTGGCGCGCTGCCTGGCCGTCGAGGGTTCGGTGGGCGTCATCGTCGCCGATCCGCGTGTCACGGCCACGCTGGCCGCCCTGCGCGGTGCGGGCATCGCGGCCGAGGCGATCGCCGCAGACGCCGATCCGCGCGTCACGGTGGTGCCCGCGTCGGAGGCCAAGGGTCTCGAGTTCGACTCGGTGGTACTGGTCGAGCCCGCCGAGATCGTCGCCGGCGAGCCGACGCGCCCCACCGGGTTGCGGCGGCTCTACGTCGTGCTCACCCGCGCGGTGTCGCGCCTGGCGGTGGTGCACGACGAGCCGCTGCCGGCCGAGCTGAACGCGTGAACCGGTGCTGAGCGCAGCAATTGACGCGGACGGGCCGTCTCCGCGCGGCGGGGTGGCCGTGATCACGGATATGGTAGGAACCCCTGGGTAGTCCCGCCGGTGCGCCACCCCTGTACCAACGGACGGCCAGTTCGCTAACACCACGTCGCCGAGTGGCAACCCCATCGGCGCGTCGACGGCAGGAGCGGTCATGACCGAGCACGTCCAGGCTGTGCACCCCGAGCCGGATATGGTGCAGCTCCTCACGCCCGAGGGCCAGCGCGTCGAGCATCCCGACTATCCGCTCGACATCACCGACGACGAGATCGCCGCGCTCTACCGCGACCTCGTCCTCGTACGCCGCATCGACACCGAGGCCATCGCCCTGCAGCGCCAGGGTGAGTTGGGCCTGTGGGCGTCGCTGCTCGGCCAGGAAGCGGCCCAGGTCGGCGCGGGCCGCGCCCTGCGCAAGCACGACATGGCCTTTCCCACCTACCGCGAGCACGGGGTGGCCTGGTGCCGCGGCGTCGACCCGCTCGTGCTGCTGGGCCTGTTCCGCGGCACGAACCTCGGCGGCTTCAGCCCGTATGAGCACAACTTCAACCTGTACACGATCGTCATCGGCGCGCAGACGCTGCACGCGGCCGGCTACGCGATGGGCGTGGTCCGCGACGGCGCGGTCGGCACCGGCGATCCGGACCGCGACACCGCGGTGCTCGCCTTCTTCGGCGACGGCGCCTCCAGCCAGGGCGACGTCAACGAGGCCTTCGTCTTTGCCGCCGCCGGCAACCTGCCGGTGGTGTTCTTCTGCCAGAACAACCAGTGGGCCATCAGTGAGCCCGTCGCGACGCAGAGCCGGGTTCCGCTCTACCGCCGCGCGAGCGGCTTCGGCTTCCCCGGCGTGCGCATCGACGGCAACGACGTGCTGGCCAGCCTGGCCGTCACCCGCAAGTCGCTCGAGGATGCCCGCAATGCCCAGGGGCCGACGTTGATCGAGGCCTTCACCTACCGGATGAACCCGCACACGACCAACGACGATCCGCGCCGCTACCGGCTCGGCAGCGAAGCCGAAACCTGGAAGCTCAAAGACCCGATCGAGCGCGTCAAGGCCTACCTCACCAGGGAAGCCAAGCTCTCTCCCGACTTCTTCGGGGATTTGGAGCAGGAGTCCAAGCGGCTGGCCGAACACATCCGCGCCGGCTGCCGCGCGCTGCCCGACCCGACGCCGGAGTCGGTGTTCGAGCACGTCCACGTCGACATGCCCGAGGACCTGCGGGTCCAGCGCGACGACTTCGCCGACTTCGTCCGCTCGATCGAGGCGGAGGTGTCCGCGTGACGGCGCCGGTGACCATGGCCAAGGCCCTCAACGAGGGCCTGCGCAAGGCGATGGAGGACGACCCCAAGGTCCTCATCATGGGTGAGGACGTCGGCAAGCTCGGCGGGGTCTTCCGCGTCACCGACGGGCTGCAGAAGGACTTCGGCGAGGATCGCGTGATCGACACGCCGCTGGCCGAGTCGGGCATCATCGGCACGGCGGTGGGGCTGGCCATCCGCGGCTACCGCCCGGTCTGCGAGATCCAGTTCGACGGCTTCGTGTTTCCCGGCTTCGACCAGATCGTCAGCCAGGTCGCCAAGATGTACAACCGCTCGGCGGGCCTGGTGCGCATGCCGATCACCATCCGCATCCCGTTCGGCGGTGGCATCGGCGCCGTCGAACACCACAGCGAGTCGCCAGAGGCGTACTTCGCGCACACGCCCGGGCTCAAGGTCGTCGCGTGCTCCAACCCGTCGGATGCCTACTGGATGATCCAGCAGTCGATCGCCAGCGACGACCCGATCGTCTTCTTCGAGCCCAAGCGGCGCTATCACGCGGCCAAGTCCGAGCTGGAGCCCGAGGCCTACCCGCTGCACCGGGCTCGCATCGTGCGGACCGGGCGCGACGTCACCCTGCTCGCGTATGGCCCGATGGTGGCGATGGCGCTGGAGTCGGCGGCCGCCGCGGCCGAGGACGGCCGGGAGCTGGAGGTTATCGACCTGCGCTCGATCTCGCCCCTGGACCTGCCGACGATCATCGAATCGGTCCGCCGCACCGGCCGGCTGATCGTCGTGCACGAGGCGCCGCAGAGTTTCGGCGTGGGTGCCGAGATCGCCGCACGGATCCAGCACGAGGCGTTCTACTCCCTCGAGGCGCCCGTGCTGCGCGTGAGCGGCTATGACACCCCCTACCCCCCCAGCCACCTAGAGAACGAGTGGCTGCCTAACGTCGACCGGATCCTGGACGCGGTCGACGAGAGCCTGGGGTACTGAGCATGAGCATCATCAAGCAGTTCAGGCTGCCCGACCTCGGCGAAGGTCTCACCGACGGCGACATCCTCAAATGGCTGGTCGCGGTGGGCGACACCGTCGAGGTCAACGATCCCATCGCCGAGGTCGAGACGGTCAAGGCTGCCGTCGAGCTGCCCTCGCCGTTCGCCGGCGTGGTGAGCGCCCTGCACGCGGCCGAGGGGGAGACGGTCCTGGTGGGGGCCCCGATCATCTCGATCGACACCGACCCGGGCGGCCCCGGACCTGCGCCGCAGCGCACCGCTCCCGCTCCGGCCGCAGACCTGGTACCCATGCTGCCGGTCGCCGCGCCGACCCCGGACTCCGGCGAGGAGCAGCAGCTGACGCTCGTCGGGTACGGGCCCCAAGCCGGCGCCGGTACCCGACGCCGCCGCCGACCGGCCCCGAGCGCGCCCGGCATGCACACGGCCTTCAACCTTCCGCCGGTCGCCGCCCCCGGCGACGGGTCGGCAGCGGTGCCGGTGCTGGAGCCGGAGCCGGAATCGCCGCGCTACCGCGGAGCGCACGGGGTGCTCGCGAAACCGCCGGTGCGCAAGCTGGCCAAGTCCCTCGGCGTGGACCTGGCCGGGCTCACCCCGACCGGCCCGAACGGCACGATCTCCCGCGAGGACGTCACGCAGGCCGGCGATGCCGCTGCGGCGCCGAGCGCCCGGCCCGCCCGGTCGGCGCCCGGCCGGGAGACCCGGCTGCCGATCAAGGGCGTCCGTAAGCACACCGCGGCGGCGATGGTCGCCTCGGCGTTCACCGCTCCGCACGTCACCGAGTTCGTCACCGTGGACGTGACGGCAACGATGGACCTGCGCGATCGGGTGGCGGCCCGCCGCGACTTCGGCGGCGTGAAGGTGTCCCCGCTGCTGTTTCTCGCGAAGGCGGTCATCTTGGCGACCCGGCGCACCCCCGAGATCAACGCGACCTGGGACGAGGCGGCCGGGGAGATCGTGCTCAAGCACTACGTCAACCTCGGCATCGCGGCCGCCACCGAACGGGGGCTGATCGTGCCCAACATCAAGGACGCTGACAGCCTCGGCCTGCTCGAGCTCGCGCAGGCGATCGCGACCCTCACCGACACCGCCCGCGCGGGCAAAACCTCGCCCGCCGACATGTCCGGCGGCACGATCACCATCACCAACGTGGGCGTGTTCGGCGTCGACACCGGCACGCCGATCCTCAACCCGGGCGAGGCAGGCATCGTCGCCTTCGGGGCGGTGCGGCGGATGCCGTGGGTGCTCGGCGCCGGCACCGACGAGCGGATCGAAGCGCGCTGGGTCACCCAGCTCGCAGTTTCCTTCGATCACCGGCTGGTGGACGGCCAGCAGGGCTCACAGTTTCTCGCCGATGTCGCCGCGGTACTTACGGATCCAGGTCTCGCACTGCTCTGAACCATCGTTACGTTCGACACAGCACGGCATATAGATTTGATTCATTCGGTTGTGCCGGTATCCTGATTAACGGATACCCCCACCGAAAGAGGCTCACGATGTCCCGTTTCACCTTCACCCGCAAGCTGCGCCAGCGTCGCGACAACCGCGAGTTCGAGCAGGCGCTGCGCTCCGCCTCGCCGTCCATGCAGCGCGAGCTGCTCGCGGCCGCCGCCCGCCAGCAGTTCGTCCGCTGACCCGACCAGCCGGGAGGCCGGCCTTGCCGGAGCGGCCGACCGGCTAGATTTCGGGCATGCCGAATGATCTGGCCTTCAAGGCCATGAACGCCGTGCATCGCGCGATTCTCAAGCTCAGCGGCAACCGGCTGGGCTGGGACGCGATGCACATGCCCGTCCTGGAACTCACCACTATCGGGCGCAAGAGCGGCCAGCCCCGCAGTGTCATGCTCACCTCGCCGCTTCAGGAGGGCACCACGCTCGTCATCGTCGCCTCCCGCGGTGGGGACGACCGGCACCCCGCCTGGCTGCTGAACCTGCGCGCCAACCCGGGCGTCGAGGTCGCGCTGAAGGGCCAGCTCAAGCAGCCGATGCACGCTCGGGTGGCCAGTGCCGAGGAGCGCGCCCGGCTCTGGCCCCGGGTGGTGGCAAACCACAAGAACTACGCCGGCTACCAGACCAAGACCGAGCGCGAGATCCCGCTCGTGCTGCTCGAACCCACCACCTGACGCGCCCGCTGCCCGCGCGGCGGACTCGGGTAACGTCCGATCCGTGACGAATAATCCCGTGCGCATCGGCCTGCAAATCCAGCCCCAACACGCCGACTACTCGGCTATTCGGCGCACCGTCGGCGAGGCGGAGGACCTCGGCGTCGACGTGATCTTCAACTGGGACCACTTCTACCCGCTCTACGGCGACGCCGACGGCAAGCACTTCGAATGCTGGACGATGCTCGGTGCGTGGGCCGAGCAGACGTCGCGGGTGCAGTTCGGCGCGCTGGTGTCGTGCAACAGCTACCGCAACCCCGAACTGCTGGCCGATATGGCCCGCACCGTCGATCACGTCAGCGACGGGCGGCTCATCTTCGGCATCGGCTCGGGCTGGTTCGAGAAAGATTACGACGAGTACGGCTACGAGTTCGGCACGGCCGGTGGGCGCCTGGACGCGCTGGCCGAGTCGCTGCCGCGCATCGAGGCCCGCTGGGGCAAGCTGAACCCGCCACCCACCCGCAAGATCCCCGTGCTCATCGGCGGCGGCGGCGAACGCAAGACGCTGCGGCTGGTGGCCCGGCACGCCGACATCTGGCACTCGTTCAGTGCTGTCGAGACCCTCGTGCGCAAGTCGGCGGTCCTCGCCGAACGCTGCGCGGAGATCGGCCGCGATCCGGGCGAGATCGAGCGCTCCGTCGGCACGCCCGACGGCGACCCGGACCAGGTAGGCCCCGCGCTGATCGACGCCGGTGCAAGGCTGTTCACCGTCGGCGTCGGTGGCCCCGACTACGACCTGGCCAAGCTCAAGAAGTGGCTGGCCTGGCGCGACGCGCGCTGAGCCTGCCCCGGTGGCTGAGCCGATCCGGCTGGGGACGCGCCGCGGGCGGGCTGTGCTCGCGACCACCGTCCTGGGCTCGGGGATGGTGTTCCTGGACGCCACGATCGTCAACGTCGCGACCAAGCACATTGGCCAGGACTTCCACGCCGGCTTCGGTGCGCTGCAGTGGGTCCAGACCTCCTACCTGCTGACCCTGGCCAGCCTGATTCTGCTCGGCGGCTCGCTCGGTGACCGGTACGGTCGCCGGCGCATCTTCCTGCTCGGCACGGTGTGGTTCGCCTCGGCGTCGCTGCTGTGCGCCGTCGCGCCGAACGTCGAGACCCTCATCGTCGCCCGCGCCCTGCAGGGCGTCGGTGGGGCCCTGCTGACCCCGGGCAGCCTCGCCATCATCTCCGCGACCTTCGACGTGCGCGATCGCGCCGCGGCCGTCGGCGCCTGGTCGGGCCTGTCGGGAGTGAGCACGGCACTTGGCCCGTTGCTGGGCGGCTGGCTCGTCCAGGACGTGTCGTGGCGCTGGGCATTCGGCATCAACGTGGTGCTCGGGGCGGCCGCGGTGTTCCTCGGCGTGCGCCACGTGCCGGAGACCCGCGCGGCACGCCGCGCGTCGCACCTCGACGTCACGGGCACGCTGATCGTCGCCGCCGCCCTCGCCTGCCTGAGCTTCGGTACCACCGAGGCGGGCACGCGTGGCTGGTCGGCGCTCCCGCTGAGCGTCACCGCCGCCGGGCTCGTCCTGGGCGCCGCCTTCGTCGTCGTCGAGCGGCGCGCCCGGGAGCCGCTGGTCCCGCTCGGGTTATTCGCCGACCGCACCTTCACCGGCACCAACCTGATGACCTTGCTGACCTATGCCGCGCTCAGCGCGATGTTGTTCGTGCTGGTGCTGGATCTGCAGATAGCCGCCGGGTACGGCGCGCTGGCGGCCGGCCTGGCGACGCTACCGATGACCGCGCTGCTGCTGCTGCTCTCCGCCCGCAGCGGCGCGCTGGCGTCGCGGATCGGCCCGCGTACCCAGCTCATCGCGGGCCCGCTGCTGGCTGCCGCGGGCCTGCTGCTGTTGCTGCGCGTGGATGCCACGCACCGCTCCTACCTCACCGATGTGCTGCCCGGGGTGGCGCTGTTCGCCCTCGGCATGACCACCCTGGTCGCCCCGCTGACGGCCACCGTCATGTCCTCGGCGCCATCGGACGAGGTGGGCATCGCCTCCGGCGTGAACAACGCGGTGGCCCGAGCCGGGGCGCTGCTGGCGATCGCGCTGCTGCCGCCGCTGGCGGGTCTACATGGCGAGGCCTATCGCCAGGTGCGGGTCATGGTGCACGGTTACCGGGTGGTCACGCTCTGCTGTGCCGGGCTGTTCGTCGCGGCAGCGGGGGTGGTCGCGCTGACCGTGCGCACCAGCCGATCGGAAGGGTGAAGCACCGTGGATGACACGACGATCCTGCACCACATCAACGAGCTGGTCGCCGAGGAGAAGCAGCTGCGCGCGGCCCACGCCGGCACCGGTCTGACCGGCCCGGACCGGCAGCGGCTGGCGGCCCTCGAACGCCAGCTCGACCAGGCGTGGGACCTGCTGAGGCAGCGCCGGGCCCGCGAGGAGACCGGCGAAGACCCCGACCAGGCCCGCGAGCGCCTGGTCGACGAGGTCGAGTCCTACCTACAGTGAGACCCAGCCGCGCGAGACGGGCGTGCCGTGAGACGGGTCGTGCTGTGAGACGACTGAGCGATCCCGCGACAGGGCTCCGGATGCGGTGCAGGCTGGGGCGGACCGGAGGAGGCACACCGTGCGCTTGTTGATCGTCGAGGACGAGGTGCGGCTGGCCTCGGCCCTGCAGCGGGGGCTCGCCTCCGAAGGGTTCACCGT
>JAYTRE010000323.1:0-5701 GCA_043746395.1 Pseudonocardiales bacterium | reverse complement strand
CTCGCCGCCCTCGACACCCGCTCACCCGAGTTCAGCCAGAAGGTCACCACGCTCACCTCGATGGGCGATAAGGACATGCGAGCGTCGGCGTCGGTGTCGACTCGGCTGCTCGACCGGCCGGCGGCGGTCGTCAAGGCAAGCAAGGGTGGTGGCGGCGGCGATGCCCAGACCCGGGTGGCGGGCACGCTGGTGGACCTGCGCACGACGGTCACCGAGCTCGACCCCAACCGGGCGGATCTCAGCGGAATGAAGAAGGTGCTCAAGTTCCTGCCCGGCGGGGACAAGGTGCAGCGCTACTTCGCCAAGTACGAGTCGGCGCAGAGCCACCTCAACGCGATCATCAAGTCGCTGGATTCCGGTCAGGACGAGCTGCGCAAGGACAACGCGGCCATCGAGACGGAGAAGGCCAACATGTGGACCACGATGGGCAAGCTGAGCGAGTACAACCAGCTCGCCGCTGCCCTGGACGCGGCGATCGAGCAGAAGGTAGCCGAGCTCGAGGCTGCCGGCCGGACCGAGGACGCGAGCACGCTCAAGGCCGATGCCCTGTTCGCGATCCGGCAGCGGCGCCAGGACATCATGACCCAGATGGCCGTGTCGGTTCAGGGCTACATGGCCCTCGACCTCGTCCGCAAGAACAACATCGAGCTGATCAAGGGCGTGGATCGGGCCCAGACGACGACGATCACCGCGCTGCGCACCGCGATCATCGTTTCCCAGGCGCTCGCGCGGCAGAAGCTCGTCCTCGACCAGATCTCGGCGCTGAACGCGACAACGTCCAACCTCATCGAATCGACGTCGCAGCAGTTACGCATTCAGGGCGCGGAAATCAATCAGCAAGCGGCGAGTAGCACCATTGACGTGCAGAAGTTGCAGGCCGCGTTCGACAACGTCTTCCAGACGATGGACGCGCTCGATACCTTCCGCGCCCAGGCCGTCGACAGCATGGCGCAGACCGTGACCGCGCTGGAGGGCCAGATCGAACGGGCCAAGCCCTACCTGGAGCGCACCCGTCGCAGTGACGGCACCGCGCAGCCGGCGCAAGGACAGATCCACTCCTGAGTCGACCGGACAGACTGCACTGTTATGACGTGGTTTCGCAGGGCGAACGAGCCCGCGCCCCCACCCGCGCCCTTGCCGCAGGACCCGACCGCGGACCCGTCCGCCGCGCTGCTGCAGGAGGTGTACCGGTTGGTCAACGTCGTCAACCAGAACGCCGGTCGCCTGCCGGTGGAAGCCGTCGTTGCGGCCCGGCGCGTCACCGACCTGGCGCGGGAGCTCATCGAGACTGCCGGCGCGCGGGAGCTGGATGTGTACACCGAGGTGGCCGTCACCGGAATAGTCACCGACTATCTGCCCACGACGTTGCACGCCTATCTGGCCCTGGATACCGGACTCGCCGACGTGGCGCGGCCGTCGGGGCGGACCCCGCGGGACTCACTGATCGCGCAACTCGACTCGCTCGCCGAATCAGCCGCAGACCTCCTGGACGCGACCCGGGCCCGCGACGCCGACGCCGTCCTGACCCAGGGTGCTTTCTTGCGGACCAAGTTCACCCGCTCGGATCTGGACCTCTAGTGGCAATCATGAAGCGGGGCGCGAACGTCGCGCTCACACGCGAGATTCCCGATCTCGCCGGTGTCGTGGTCGGGGTGAGCTGGAACGCCGGTTCGGAGTCGGCTCTAAGCGACAACCTCGTCATGGCGAGCATGCTGTGCGGCGCCGACGGGCGGCTGCTGTCCGACGAACACTTCGTGTTCTTCAACCAGCTCGGTACCCCCGAGTTGTCCGTGCAGCAAATGGAGCAGGCTCTTGGCGGCGACCAGGAGCAGGTGGAAATCGACCTGCGAGCCGTGCCCGCCGAGGTGGAGCACATCGTGGTCGTGGTGTACCTCAACGACGGTCCGGGGCTGCGGCGCACGCTAGGTCAGCTGCGCAGCTGCGTCGTTCGGGTGCTCAATCAGGACGGCAACGCCGAGCTGGTTCGGTCGGAGGACCTCGCCGCCACTCTCGACGCCGAGACGGCGCTGGCGCTTGGCGAGGTTTACCGGCACCAGGGCGAATGGAAGTTCAAAGTTCTCGGCCAGGCTTACGCGACCGGCATCCGCGGCATCGCGGCCGACTACGGACTGCGGCTGTGAGGGAACTGGACCCGGCCGCGGCGCTGCGGCGCACTGACCTGCCCTACCTGCGCCGGCGCTCGCGTCGCCCGGTGCCTGGCTCGCCGGCAGTGGCCGAGTTCTTCACCGGCCACGCGAGCCACCCGCATCACCACGGCGGCCCGCCGCCCGCTCCACCGCAGCGCCCAGGCGCGCAGCCCACCCGAGAGGCGCAGGCCGGGGCACCAGCCTCGGCGTCCCCGCCGCCCGTGTCGGCGTCGCTGGACCTGTCGACGCCGGTGCCGCGCCCGTCCCCGCCGCCGGTGCCCACCCCGGCCGCGACCCGGGTGCGTGCCGCGCGGCGGGTGCCCGCCGGCACGCAGCTCATCCTCACCGCGGCCGCACCCACGGTGACCCTGACCCGGCTGCAGAGCGGGATCGGCACGCTGACGGTCGAGGCGGCCTGCTCGAGCGAGGTGGGCGACCTGCGCCTCGGTGCGGCCTACCAGCTGCGCTCCGGACCCACCTCGACCGTGCAGTCCAGCGGCGGCAACCGGATGGCGCCGCCCAAGACGCGCCGGCCGGTCATCATCGGTGCGCGCGAGCCCTTCGAGAAGCTCAGCATCGACCTGCGGCAGTGTCGCGATCTGGAGCGCCTGGCCGTCTACGCCTTCTCCGAGACCCGGTCGCCGTTGCGCTGGGGGGGCACCCTGGTGATCCGGACCTTCGGCGGCGCCGAGGTCGAGGTCCCGCTGGAGAACGTCGAAGGTCGCGTCGTCATGCTCGTTACGCTCTACAACGTCGCCGGCGAGTTCGTGCTCCGCGCCGAGATGCAGGCCGTGGTCGGTGACGTGCGGGAGGTCTGCCGTGCCTTCGGCTACGACAAGATCACCTGGCTGGACGACCGGACGCCCGTCGAGTGAGGCCGGCGGCCTGCCCTTCGTCCGGGCCAGTGCCAGAGCCGCGCCGGCCGTGACAGCATGATGACGATGCGCCATTTCGACTTCCTCAGCGACGCCGACCGGCAGCGGCTCTTTTTCCGCGCGCCCGAGCAGTTCGGCGCGCACGACGACGGCACCCTGGTCGCCGTCGGCTTGGGTGCCACGCTGTACAGCCCGGCCACCCGGCCGGCGCTGGCCGCCGACATCGCGCGCCGCGCCGCGCAGGGGGTCACGAGCGTCGTGGTGTGCCTCGAGGACGCCGTCGCCGACGTCGACCTCGCCGCCGCAGAGCACAACACCCTCGCGCAGCTGCGGCGCTACGCCCGCACGGGCGCGGCCGCGCCGCTGATCTTCGTGCGGGTGCGCGCCGCGGAGCAGATCCCGATGATCGTCGCCGGCCTGGGTGAGCAGGTGAGCGTGCTCGCGGGGTTCGTGCTGCCGAAGTTCACCGACCTTACCGGCGGGACCTACCTCGAGACGGTCGACGCGGTGAGCGCGTCGATCGGTCGCCGCCTGCTGGTGATGCCTGTCCTCGAGTCGCCGGAGATCGCCTTTGCCGAGTCCCGGATCGAGACGCTCGTCGCCGTGCGACGGTTGCTCGAGAAGTACCGCGAATACATCCTCGCCGTTCGCATTGGCGTCACCGACCTGTCAGCAACGTACGCGCTGCGGCGCTCTCGAGACCTCACCGTGTACGACGTGCGCGTCATCGCCGACGTCATCGCCGACGTGGTCAACGTCTTCGCCCGCACCGGCGCCGGCGGGTATGTCGTCACCGGTCCCGTGTGGGAGTACTTCTCCGGTACCGAGCGGATGTTCAAGCCGCAGCTGCGCGAGGGCCCGTTCATCGCGCATGCTGAGCGCACGCTGCGGGCCGAGCTGATCGCTCACGACCTCGATGGGCTGATCCGCGAGGTGGCCCTCGACCGGGCGAACGGGCTCACCGGCAAGTCCGTCATCCACCCCAGCCACGTGGCCGCCGTGCACGCGCTGTCGGTGGTGACCCGGGAGGAGCACGCCGACGCGCAGGACATCCTCGGTACCCGCTCCGGCGGCGGAGTCGCGTGCTCGCCGTACCGGAACAAGATGAACGAGAGCAAACCCCATTCGGCGTGGGCCGAGCGCACGTTGCTGCGTGGCCGGGTCTTCGGGGTGGCCCACGAAGGCGTCTCGTTCGTCGACCTGCTCGGCGCGAGCCTGCACCAGTGACCCGGGTGACCGCACGTGCCGGTTGGGTCGCCGACCGCTTCGGCGTCCGCCTCGAACCCGGCGCCGGCTCGGTGCGTCCGCTCGGTGAGCTCGTCCAGCTCGCCCTGCGGCGCAATCCCCGACGGGCGCACCTGCTCGTCTCCACGGTTCTCGGCAAGCACGTGCCCACCGATCCCCGAACTGTGTACGCGGCGGGCGCCGAACTCGCGGCGCTGGTGGCGGCCCGGCTCGACGGCCGGCTCCCGTACGTGATCGGCTATGCCGAGACGGCTACCGGTCTCGGACATGTCGTGGCCGAAGTGCTGCAGGCCGACTACCTGCACTCGACCCGGCGACCCGTGGCCGGCCTCGACCCGGTCGGTGGGTTCGAGGAGACCCACAGTCACGCCAGTGCCCACCTGCTGCTGCCCGAGGCGCCAGGACTGCTCGACCCGTCGCGACCCCTCGTGCTCGTCGACGACGAGCTCTCGACCGGCGCCACAGCGCTGAACACCATGACGGCGCTGCATGCGCTGGCACCGCGCGGGCACTACCTGATCGCGGCGCTCGCCGACCTGCGCGGCCCGGCCGACCGGGCCGCGCAGGAGGCCGCCGGGCGCCGGCTAGCTGCCCGAATCGACGTCGTCGCTCTCGCGACCGGCACCCTGCACGTCCCCGACGGCTTTGCCGATGCGGCGGCCCAACTCGCCGCGGGTGTAGTGCCCGCGAGCAGTCCAGCGCCGGGGCGGCCGCTCGCACCAATCGAACCGGTCGCCTCGCACTGGCTGTCCGCGGTGCGCGACGGCGGGCGCCACGGGTTCACGCCGGCCGATGTTCAGGCGGCGCACGCTGCGGCCCGGGGCAGCGGCGCCGCCGTGCGCGCGGCCCTGGGTGGCGAGCGGATTCTCGTCCTAGGTTTCGAGGAGCTGATGTACGCCCCGCTGCTCATCGCCCTCGAGCTCGCCGAGACCGTACCCTCGGTGCGGTTCTCCTCGACGACCCGGTCACCGGTGTTCGTCGTCGACGCGCCGGGTTACCCGATCCGGACGGCGCTGTGCTTTCCCGCGCACGACGATCCCGTGGACGGGCCCGGTCCGCGCTACGCCTACAACGTCGCTCCGCCGGCCGGCGGCGACCCGTTCACCGACATCGTCCTGGTAATCGACGATGCGGGCGCCACGCAGCAGCTGCACGCCACAGACGGGTTGCTCGCGCAGCTGGCGTCGGTGACGGCGTGCGTGCACCTGGTGACGCTGCCGAGCTACCGCCCCGTCGCGGTGCGCACGCTGTGACCGCCGAACCGCTGTACGGGCCGGACTTCGGCAGCTACCCACGCGAGGACGTGGCCTGGCTGCTCACCGACCTCTCCGACCTGGACCTGGAGGCGCCGACAGAGCAACGCGAGGAGGCGATTCAGTCCGGCGGGGCCCACTACGCCGAGTCCCTGCCCATCGAGTACCGGCCGAGCGCGCA
>JAYTRE010000322.1:0-14380 GCA_043746395.1 Pseudonocardiales bacterium | reverse complement strand
CTCGGTGACGGGCACCCGGCCGGAGTCGATCACGTCGGCCAGCACTCGTCCCGGACCGATGGAGGGCAGCTGGGCCGCGTCGCCGACCAGCACGAGGTGCGTGCCGTCCGCGCAGGCCGACAGCAGCGCGTCGGCCAGCTCCACGTCCAGCATCGAAGCCTCGTCGACGACGATCACCTGCTCGTCGAGGGGCCAGTCCTCGCCGCGGGCGAAACCACCGTCGAAGCTGACCCCGTCGCCGGACTGACGGGCCTGGGCGCCGAGCAGCCGGTGCAGGGTCGACGCGGGGGAGTCGCACAGCTCCTCCAGGCGCTTTGCCGCCCGCCCGGTCGGCGCCGCCAGGGCCACCGACAGCCCGGCGGCCTCGACCAGCGCGACCAGGGTCGCGACGGTGCGGCTCTTGCCGGTGCCCGGTCCGCCGGTGAGCACGCTCACCCCGGCCCGAAGCGCGGCCCGCACGGCGGTCTGCTGCGCGGCGTCGATGCTGTCGCGCTGCTCGGCCGTGAGCTTTGCCTTGATCGGCTGAGCGGTCGCCGCCAGGCGGGCCATGCCCTGGGCGACGCCATCCTCGGCCTCGGCGTAGCGAACCAGCGCCAGACGTGCGGCCCCGTTAGCGTCGCCGTCGCGAACCTCGGGTTCGATCTCGAGCACCGCGGCGGACTCGACGGCGGCTGCGACGGCCTGCTCGGCATCGCCGACGCCGAACTCCTGCAGCGCCTCGACAACCTGGGTGTGCTGGGCCACCGTGTGACCGTCGCGAGCCATCCGGGTGAGCGTGTACCCGACCAGGGCCCGGGCCCGGCGGGGGTCGTCGCGCCGCACGCCCGCAAGCACCGCTCGGGCCAGCCGGTCTGCGTCGGACGGGGTGACACCGAAGATGTCAAGCAGCCGCCACGGGTCGTCGCGGAGCAGCCGGGACGCGGGCGGACCCAGCGCGTCGACCGCACGCCCGGCGAGTCGGGCATCCAGACCGGCCGGGACGAGCAGCTCGACCACCTCGTACACCGGTGCCGCCGCGACGAAGGACGACAGCAGCCGTCCCGCGCGGGTTGCACCGACCTTCGGCAGCGAGGCCAGGTTCGTGGCACTGACGCCCTCGGGGCCGCTGATCCCGGCCGCCGCGAGCTCGCCCGTAAGGGTGCGGCCGAGACCAGGCCAGAGCCCAGCGGCACAGAACTCGGCGAAGACCGGGTCCGCGCCGGCCGAGGAAGCGCTCAGCTGACGTTCTCCGGGTAGTCCAGCGCTGGTGCCGAGACGTCATCGAGGGCGGCGCGGATCTCCTGCGGCAGGTCGAGCGTCTCGCAGGCCAGGGCGGCCGTGAGCTGGCCGAGCGTGCGCGCCCCGAGGATTGGTGCGGTCACCCCGGGACGATCGCGCAGCCAGGCCAGGGCCACCGCCACCGGGGAGCTGGCCAGCCCGTCGGCGGCGGTGGCGACCGCCTCGACGATGCCCGCTGCGCCGAGGCGTTGCATCGAGGCCAGGTTCTGGCCGCGGCCGGCCGCGCGAGAGTCTGCCGGGATGCCGTCGCGGTACTTGCCGGTGAGCGCCCCACCGCCGAGGGGCGAGAACGGCATGATGCCCACCCCGAGGTCCGCGCAGGCGGGCACTACCTCGCGCTCGATGCCGCGGTCCAGCAGCGAGTACCGCACCTGGTTGGCGACGATCGGAGCCCGGCCCGCGACCGCGCGCTGCCACGTCGCGGCCCGGCCCAGCCGCCACCCGCAGTAGTTGGATACCCCGACATAGCGCACCTTGCCCGAGGCGACCGCCGAATCGAGCGCGGCCAGCGTCTCGTCGAAGGGCACCGAGTCGTCGATGTAGTGCACGTACCACAGGTCCAGGTAGTCGGTCCCGAGCTTGTCGAGGGACTCCTCGAGCCGACGCAGCAACGCCCCGCGGGAGGCGTCCACGGTGCGGCCGTCGGGGGTGCGGACGATGCCGGCCTTGGTGGCCAGGATGAGATCTGCCCGGGGCACGACGTCGGCGACGAGCTGCCCGAGAATCCGCTCCGCCTCGCCATAGCCGTAGGAGACGGCGGTGTCGACGAGCGTCCCGCCGGCATCGTGGAAGGCCACCAGCTGGGCCGCCGCGTCGTCCACGTCGGTCTCGACACCCCACGTCATCGTGCCGAGTCCGAAGTGCGAGACCTTCAGGCCGCTGTTACCCACCGTGCGCTGTTTCACGTCGCGAAACTACCGGCTCGCCGCGTGGGGCAGCCGGAGGGTGCTCGCTATGGTGTCGCGGTGAAGCTCGGATTGAACCTCGGCTACTGGGGCATGGGTAACGACGCCGACAACCTGGCCCTGGCCCGGGAGGCTGACGAGCTCGGGTTCGCCGTCGTCTGGGCGGCCGAGGCCTACGGCTCAGACGCCGTCACCGTCCTGACCTGGGTCGCCGCCCAGACCACCCGCATCGACGTGGGCAGCGCGATCCTGCAGATCCCGGCCCGCACGCCGACGATGACCGCGATGACCGCCGCCACGCTGGACACCCTTTCCGGTGGCCGCTTCCGGCTGGGTCTAGGGGTGTCGGGGCCGCAGGTCTCCGAAGGCTGGCACGGCGTGCGCTTCGCCAAGCCGCTGGCCCGCACCCGCGAGTACGTCGACATCGTCACGATGGCGCTGTCGCGGACCCGGGTGCGCTATAACGGGCAGACCTACCAACTCCCGCTCCCTGACGGACCCGGCAAGGCCCTGCACCTGATGGTGCATCCGATCCGCGAGCACATTCCGCTCTACCTCGCCGCGGTCGGCCCGAAGAACCTGGAACTGACCGGCGAGATCGCCGACGGGTGGCTGTCGATCTTCTTCTCGACCGAGTTCGCCCACGAGCAGCTGGACCTGCTTCGGGCTGGGCGAGCCAAGGCGGGCAAGACCCTCGACGGCTTCGATGTGGTGGCCTCCGCGCCGATGGTCGTCGGCGAAGACATCGCCGAGTGCGCCGGGCCGGTCCGGGCCTACGCCGCGCTGTACATCGGCGGCATGGGCAGCCGCGAGCAGAACTTCTACAACGACCTCGCGGTGCGGATGGGCTATGCCGCTGCGGCGGCCGACGTGCAGCAGCACTATCTGTCCCGCGACTACGACGCCGCTTCCGCAGCGGTGCCCGCAGAATTCGTCGACGCTACTTCACTGCTCGGGCCGCCCGCGCGCATCGCCGAGCGGATGGCCGCCTACGCCGCCGCCGGGGTCACAACGCTGTCGGTCACGCCGTTCGCGGCGACGATGGCCGACCGCGTGGCTGCGCTGCGGGTAGCCGCCGAGGCGCTGAAGCGGTCGGGAGCGGCCACATGAGCACTGCGCGAGCCAACCGCCTGCGCGCCCGCGGAACCGAGCCCGGATGACGCTCCTGCAGGCCATCGTCCTCGGCATCGTCCAAGGCCTGACCGAGTTCCTGCCCGTGTCCGCGGCCGCGCACCTGCGCATCGTCCCCGCGCTGTTCGGTTGGCGCTTCTATGGCGGCACCAGCACCCATCCGGGCACAGCCTTCACCGCGGTCGTCCAACTCGGCACCAGCGCCGCGATCGTCGTGTACTTCTGGCGCGAGCTCCTGCACGTGGCCGTGGCCTGGACCCGCGGGCTGTACGACCGCTCGGTGCGCAGCTCCCTGGAGTACCGCCTCGGCTGGTACCTCATCCTGGCCACCATTCCCATCGGGGTGCTTGGGTTGGTGTTTGGTCATCAGGTGAGCACTGCCGCGCGCAACCTGTGGGTCATCGCGACGGCCCTGGTCGCGTTGGCCGTGTTGCTCTTCGCCGCGGAGAGGTTCGGCAGCCGCCGCCGGGGGGAGGAGCAACTCAACACGACCGACGCCGTGGTGGCCGGGGCCGCCCAGGCGCTGGCTCTGCTCCCGGGCTCCTCCCGCTCGGGGATGATGATCACCGCCGGGCTGTTTCGCGGACTCGAGCGCGAGGCAGCCGCGCGATTTTCCTTCCTGCTTTCCATCCCCGCTGTCGTGCTCTCGGCCCTGTATCACCTCACCGACATCGGCAAGCACAAGAGTCCGGGAGTGGGCCTGACTGGGGTAGCTCTCGTCCTCGCCTTCGTCGTCGGGTTCGCCTCGCTCGCCTGGCTGATGCGCTGGCTGGCTCGGCACACGACGCTAATCTTCGTCTACTACCGGCTCGGGCTCGGGGCGCTGTTGATGGTGTTGCTCAGCACCGGTGTCCTGCACACGAGCACGTGAGCTGATGTCCACCCTGCTGCTCGTGCGGCACGGCCTCACCCCGCTGACCGGGCCCGTGCTGGCCGGCCGTACGCCGGAGGTCCACCTCGACGACCGGGGCCGGGTCCAGGCGGGCGCCGTCGCGGCCCGGGTGGGTGCGCTGCCGCTAGCCGCGATCGTCACCAGCCCGCTCGAACGCTGCGTCGAGACGGCAGCAGTCATCGCCGAGGTCCAGCAGGCAGCGGGCCGGGAAACCCGGTGGGAGCTCGAGGATCGGCTCATCGAATGCGGTTACGGCACCTGGACCGGACGCCCGATCAAAGAGTTGCTCCGCGAGCCGATGTGGAAGGTGGTCCAGGCCCAGCCGTCCGCTGCTCGCTTCCCCGACGGTGAGTCGTTGAGCGAGATGTCCGCTCGCGCCGTCGCGGCGGTGCGCGACTGGAATGCCCGCCTCGGGCCGGACGCGATCTGGGTGGCCTGCAGCCATGGCGACGTGATCAAGGCCATCCTGGCCGATGCGCTGGGCCTGCATCTGGACCAGTTTCAGCGGATCGTCGTGGACCCCTGTTCGGTGTCGGTGGTGCGTTACACCGACACCCGGCCCTATGTCCTGCGCGCCAACGACGTGGGGGCGGACTTGACGGCCTTCGCGCCCGCCGCGAAGAAGGGGCGGCGCCGGCGTGGCAACCACGACGCAACCTTGGGTGGCGGCGCGGGCAGCGGTTCAGTCTGAGCCCTAAACTCGACCTATCATGGCGCGCCTCTTCTTCCTCTTCGACCGGCCCCGTCGCTTCGTCGCCGGTACTGTCGGCTCGCCCGGGGATCGGACGTTCTATCTGCAGGCCGCCGATGCCGCGCGGCTCGTGTCGGTGGCGCTGGACAAGCAACAGGTGGCGGTGCTGGCCGATCGGCTCGAACAGCTGTTGGACGAGGTTGTTGACCGCACCGGGACCGCCTTTCCCGCCTCTGACGCCGATCTCGAGGCGCTCGAGCAGCCCGTCGACGAGGAGTTTCGGGTCAGCGCGATGGGCCTGGCCTGGGACGGCGACGCGGGTCTGGTGGTGATCGAGGCGCAAGCCCCGGCCGAGGACACCGAGGTGGCTCAGCAGACCCTCCTGGAGGACGTCGAGGAGGGCCCGGATGCCCTGCGGGTGCGCCTGGAGCCCACCCACGCGCGAGCCTTCGTCGACCGGGCTCGCAAGGTGATCGCCGCCGGCCGGCCGCCCTGCCCGCTGTGCGGCCAGCCGCTCGCGCCGGGCGGGCACGTCTGCCCCCGACAAAACGGGTATCACCGCGCCCCCACCTCGGGCGCGTGACGCCCAGCAGCGAGCCGCGGCAGGCGGCCGATCAGCTCACGCCGCCGCGTGAGCTCCCGGTCGCCGAGGCCCTCACGCTGCTGCACACGGGGGAACTCGCCGTCGAAGGCCGGCTGGTCGACGCCTCGAACGCCACCCTGTACTGCGCGGTGCGGGCGGGCGGAGTCAGCGCGGCCTGCGTGTACAAGCCGGTGGCCGGTGAGCGTCCCCTCTGGGACTTTCCCGACGGCACGTTGGCCGAGCGCGAGGTGGCCGCCTACGAGGTCTCGGCCGCCAGCGGATGGGGCATCGTCCCGCCGACCGTGTTCCGCGACGGTCCCCTCGGGCCGGGCATGGTGCAGCTGTGGATCGCGCAGGACGATGGCGCGGATGTCGTGGCGATGCTGCGCCGCCGCGATTGCGCGCAGCTGCGCCGGATCGCGGTGTTCGACGCCGTCATCAACAACGCCGACCGCAAGGGCGGGCACCTGCTGCCCACCACGGCCGGGCAGGTGTACGGCGTCGATCACGGGGTCAGCTTCCACGCCGAAGACAAGCTGCGCACCGTGCTGTGGCAGTGGGCCGGGCGCCCGCTGCCCGAGGAGGCGCTGGCCACCCTCAGGGCGCTTCGAGCCGGCTTGGACGACGCGCTGGGCGCCCGGCTGGGCGAGCTGCTCACCGGCCGCGAGGTGCGGCGGACCCGCCGGCGCCTGGACCAGCTCCTGAGCACCACGCGCCACCCCGAGCCGAGCGGTGATTGGCCTGCGGTGCCCTGGCCTCCGATGTAGGTCAGGCGGTCGAGGCGACCTCGGCCAGGCGCTGCAGCGTCGCGAGGATTCCCTTGCGGTTGCGGCCCGGGAAACCGGCCAGGCGCAGGCCGAGCCGGTTCCGCGCGGGGCGGGCGTCCCACTGCTCGGTCACCCTGGTGCCGCCGTCGACCGGCTCGAACAGGTAGCGCCAGATGTGGCCGTTGAAGTGCCGCCACCCGATCTGGCGGCCCTCGTCGAACTCCACCACCGTGTTGGTGATCTTGTACGGCGCCCCGAGCTTCATGTCCATGCCAAATGTGGCGCCGAGCTCGAGGCGGCTCGGGCTCCCGTCGCGGGCGGCCTTCACGCTGCCCGATCCGTCGATCACGGGATGCATGGCTGGGTCGGCGACGATGTCGAACAGCTGCTGGGGCTCGGCGGCAATGACGCGGCTCTCCGAGACGAGGTAGGCGCTCATGGTGGCGAGTCTGCCCGATAGCGTGAACTCATGCAGTCCTGGACGACACCCTCCGTGCCGACGCTGCCCGGGCGCGGGGGAGTGCTCCGGTTGCATGACACCGCTGCCGGCGAGGTGCGCGACACGGCCCCGGCCGCCACAGCCCGCCTCTACGTCTGCGGCATCACTCCCTACGACGCCACGCACCTGGGCCACGCGGCCACCTACCTCGCCTTCGACCTGGTGCAACGGGTGTGGCGGGACTCGGGGCATGCCGTGCGCTATGTCCAGAACGTCACCGACATCGACGACCCCTTGCTGGACCGGGCCACGCAGACGGGGGAGGACTGGCGCCAGCTCGCCGAACGCGAGATCGCGATGTTTCGCACCGATATGACAGCACTGCGGGTCCTCGCCCCGGACGAGTACATCGGCGCCGTGGAGTCCGTCCCGGAGATCACCAAAGCCATCGTCGAGCTGCTGGCCGACGGAGCGGCATACCGGGTGCACGACGACATCTACTTCTCGACCGCGCAGAGCGCCCGCTTTGGCTCCGAGTCACACTACGACCGCCCGACGATGCTGCGCCTGTTCGGCGAGCGGGGCGGCGACCCGGACCATCCCGGCAAACGGGACGCGCTGGATTCGCTGCTGTGGCGCGGGTATCGGGACGGCGAGCCGGGCTGGGACTCCGAACTCGGCACCGGCCGACCGGGCTGGCACATCGAGTGTGCCGTCATCGCCCTCAACCGGCTGGGGATGGCCTTCGACGTGCAGGGCGGTGGGTCGGACCTGATCTTCCCGCACCACGAGCACTCCGCCGCGCACGCCGAGGCGCTGACCGGCACGGCGCCGTTCGCCCAGCACTTCGTCCACGCGGGGATGATCGGGCTGGACGGGGAGAAGATGAGCAAGTCCCGGGGCAACCTGGTGTTCGTCAGCAAGCTGCGGGGCGGCGGAGTCGACCCGATGGCGATCCGGCTGGCCCTGCTCGACGGCCACTACCGCGCCGACCGGGAATGGACCGGGGGACGGTTGCCCGCCGCCGAGGCTCGCCTGGCGCGCTGGCGGGCGGCGTTCGGACGGCCGTCAGGGCCATCCGCGACGGGCCTGCTCCGCGAGGTACGCGAGCGGCTGGCCGATGACCTGGACACGGTGGCAGCGCAGGCCGCCGTCGATTCGTGGGTCGCCGCGGCGAACGCCGGGGCCGGCGACGATCCGGGCGCGCCCGCCCTCGCGCGCGATCTCGTCGACGCCCTACTCGGCGTGGCCGGGTGAACTGCCCGCCCCGCCATGGGTGAAGCTCAGGTCGGCTGCTGACCCGGTGCTGCTCGCTCAGCTCGGCCCGCCGGCGTGCCCGCCGCCGCGGTCGCGCCGGCGTAGGTATCGCTCGAACTCGCGGGCGATCGCCTCCCCCGAGGCGGCACTGAGCTCCGTGCGATCGATCTCGTCGTCACGCTGCTCGAGGTTGTGGATGTACTCGATGACCTCGTCATCCTCGGCCGCCATCTCGTCCACGAGCTTCTGCCACTCGTCGGCCTGAGCGGGCAGCTCGGCCAGCGGGACGGGGAGGTCGA
The DNA here is from genome assembly GCA_043746395.1 of Pseudonocardiales bacterium. GTDB lineage: Bacteria > Actinomycetota > Actinomycetes > Mycobacteriales > Jatrophihabitantaceae > JAYTRE01. The sequence goes on along the minus strand of JAYTRE010000322.1, from coordinate 6,138 downwards.
GCACCTCCTCCACCGAGTGCAGCAGCGCCAGGGTCGCCTTGGGATTGGGCGGCTGGGAAACGTAGTGCGGCACCCCGGCCCAGAAGGACACCGCGGGGATGCCCGCGGTGACGCAGGCGTCCTGCAGCACGCCGACGATGCCGGTGGGTCCTTCGTAACGCGAACGCTCCAGCCCGTAGCGGGCGGCGGCCTCGGCGTCGTACGCCGTTCCGGTGACCTGGATCGGGCGGGTGTGCGGCGTGTCCGACAGCAGCGCACCCAGCGTGACGACCAGCCGGATCTTGAGGTCGGAGATCACCGCGAGCAGCTCGTCGCAAAACATCCGCCAGTGCATGTTGGGTTCGATGCCATGCACGATCACCAGGTCGAAGTCGGCGCCCGGCGGGCGGCACACCGAGAAGCGGGTGGTGGGCCAGGTGATGCGGCGGCTCACCCCCTCTACGAGCGAGACCATCGGACGGCTGACCTGGAAGTCGTAGTACTCGTCGGGGTCGATTTCGGTGAGCGGCTGGGCGTCCCAGACCAGCTCGAGGTGCTCCACCGCGCCGCTGGCCGCATCGCCAGCGTCGTTCCACCCCTCGAAGGCAGCGACCAGGATCGGATTGGTCAGCTCGGGCCAGTCAGCTCCCTCGAACGCGGTCATGGATTCCAGCCTACGGGCGACGCGCGTCGGCTTCGGCGCGCACACACCTGGTGCGGTGCTCGGATCTTGGCGCAGCCATTGGATTACCACGGGTGAGACAATGGTCGGTGCGCTCGTCGGGCGTCCGCCGCCGCGGGCGCGCGCCGGGTGCTGGCCGTGTCAACAAGTTCTGCTGTCGATTTATCGAGGATGTGCCGTGCCCGAAGTTTCATTGCTACGCCCGGACGCCACCGCGGCGCTGACCGCGCTACTCCAGTCGCGGATCGCCGTACTCGACGGCGCGATGGGCACGATGATCCAGCGGCACCTCTTCGCCGAGGCCGAATATCGCGGCGAGCGCTTCGCCGACTGGGATCGCGACGTCCAGGGCAACAACGACCTGCTGAGCCTCACCCAGCCCTCAGCGATCAGCGGAATCCACCGGGCCTACCTCGAAGCCGGCGCCGACCTGGTCGAGACCAACACGTTCAATGCGCAGCGGATCTCCCTCGCCGACTACGGCATGCAGGAGTTGGCGTATGAGCTGAACGTCGAGTCGGCGCGCCTGGCCCGTGCCGAGTGCGACGCGGCGACGGCCGCCAACCCGAGTCGACCCCGTTTCGTGGCTGGCGCCATCGGTCCCACCAACCGCACCGCCTCGATCTCGCCGGACGTCAACGACCCCGGTGCCCGCAACGTCACCTACTCCGAACTCGTCGAGGCCTATCTCGAGCAGGCGAACGGCCTGGTTGACGGCGGCGCCGACCTGCTCCTGATAGAGACCATCTTCGACACCCTCAATGCCAAGGCAGCGATCTTCGCCCTGGAGACGCTGTTCGAGCAGCGGGGTCGCCGGTGGCCGGTGATGATCTCCGGCACGATCACCGATGCGTCCGGGCGCACCCTGTCCGGACAGGTCACGGAGGCGTTCTGGAACTCGGTACGGCACGCAAAGCCGCTGCTCATCGGGCTCAACTGCGCCCTGGGCGCGCAGGAGATGCGCCCCTACCTCGCCGAGATTGCCCGCGTGGCAGACTGCTTCGTCTCCTGCTACCCGAACGCCGGCCTGCCCAACGCGTTCGGCGAGTACGAGGAGCCCCCGGAGCTGACCGCGTCCATCGTGCGCGAGTTTGCCGCGAGCGGGCTCATCAACCTGCTCGGTGGCTGCTGCGGCACGACACCGGAGCATGTCGCGGCCATGGCGGCCGTCGTGGACGGCGTCGCCCCCCGGGTGCCGTCGCCGCGGGACACCGCCTGCCGGCTGGCGGGGCTGGAACCATTCACCATCACCGCCGACTCGCTGTTCGTCAACGTCGGCGAACGGACCAACATCACCGGCTCCGCGAAGTTCCGCAACCTCATCCGGGATGGCGACTACGCAACCGCGCTGTCGGTGGCGCGCCAGCAGGTCGACAACGGCGCGCAGGTCATCGACGTCAACATGGACGAGGGCATGATCGACGGAGTCGCCGCGATGGATCGCTTCGTCAAGCTCATCGCCAGCGAGCCCGATATAAGCCGCGTTCCGCTGATGATCGACTCCTCGAAGTTCGAGGTCATCGAGGCGGGGCTGCGGTGCGTTCAGGGCAAGCCGATCGTCAACTCGATCTCGATGAAGGAGGGTGAGGACAAGTTCCGACGCGAGGCCACCCTGTGCCGCAAGTACGGAGCGGCTGTAGTGGTCATGGCCTTCGACGAGGACGGTCAGGCTGACAACCTCGAGCGCCGCAAGAGCATCTGCGAGCGCGCATACCGAATTCTGGTGAACGAGGTCGGCTTTCCCGCCGAGGACATCATCTTCGACCCCAACATCTTTGCCGTAGCCACCGGCATCGACGAGCACGCCAACTACGGCGTCGACTTCATCGAGGCAACGCGCTGGATCAAGCAGAACCTGCCCGGCGCGATGGTGTCCGGCGGCGTGTCCAATGTCTCCTTCTCCTTTCGCGGTAACAACGCGGTGCGTGAGGCGATCCACGCCGTCTTCCTGTTCCATGCCGTCGCTGCGGGAATGGACATGGGAATCGTGAACGCCGGGGCGCTCGTTGGGTACGACGAGGTCGACGTGCGACTGCGGGACGCGATAGAGGACGTCATCCTCAACCGGCGCCCCGACGCCACCGAACGCCTGCTTGAGGTTGCGGCGGAGTTCGCTGGTGAGGGGAAGAAGGTCGAGGCTGCCAACGAGCAATGGCGCGAGTTGCCGGTCGACGAACGCATCACGCACGCGCTGGTGAAGGGGATCGACGACTACGCCGAAGTAGACACCGAGGAGCTCCGCGCGCTCATCGAAGCGCGCGGTGGTCAGCCCATCGAGGTCATCGAGGGTCCGTTGATGGCGGGGATGAACGTTGTCGGTGACCTGTTCGGTGCCGGAAAGATGTTCCTGCCTCAGGTCGTGAAGTCGGCTCGCGTCATGAAGAAGGCCGTCGGCTACCTCATTCCGTTCATCGAGGCCGGCAAGTCACCCGAAGACGCCGGGCGCAGCAACGGCACGGTCATCATGGCCACGGTTAAGGGCGATGTACACGACATCGGCAAGAACATCGTGGGTGTCGTTCTGCAGTGCAACAACTACGACGTCATCGACCTCGGCGTCATGGTGCCCGCCCAGAAGATCCTCGACGCCGCTAAGGAGCACGATGCCGACGTCATCGGACTGTCCGGGCTGATCACGCCGTCGCTGGACGAGATGGTCAACTTCGCGATCGAGATGGAACGCCAGGGCTTCGAGATCCCGCTGCTGATCGGTGGCGCGACAACCTCCCGTGCGCACACCGCAGTGAAGGTCGACAAGAAATACCACGGCCCGGTCATTTGGGTGAAAGACGCCTCCCGCTCGGTGCCGGTGGTAGCCGCGCTGCTGTCCGCCGAGCAACGACCCGCGCTGCTGGCGGAGCTGCAGATCGACTACGACTCCCTGCGCGAGCGGCACGCTGCGCGCACCAACGCCTCGGTGATTCTGGCGCTGGCCACGGCCCGCGAGAACCGCACGCCGATCGACTGGACCGGCTACCGGCCGCCCCGGCCGCGGCTGATCACCCAGCAGACCCGCGACGTGCACACCGACGACTACCACGCATCGACACGCCCGACGCAGTTCGTGAAGACGTTGCACCGCTATCCGCTCGCGGAGCTGCGCGCCTACATCGACTGGCAGCCGTTCTTCAACGCCTGGGAGCTGAAGGGTAAGTATCCCGACCTCCTCAACAACCCGGTGTCTGGCGAGGCCGCGCAACGGCTCTGGGAAGATGCCCAGACGATGCTCGACACGATGATCGAACAGAACTGGGTTACCGCATCGGCGGTTTTCGGACTCTTCCCGGCCAATACCGTCGATGACGACGACATCGAGGTCTACACCGATGAGACCCGTCACGAGGTGCTCGCCACGTTGCGGCAGCTGCGCCAGCAGTCTGAGCATCGGCCCGGCGTGCCACATCGCTGCCTGGCCGACTTCGTCGCACCGAAGTCGACGGCGCTGCGCGACTATGTCGGCGCCTTCGCGGTCACCGCGGGATTGGGCGCCGCGGCCAAGTGCGCCGAGTTCAAGGCCGAGCTCGACGACTACAGCGCCATCTTGTTGGAGTCGCTGGCCGACCGGCTGGCCGAGGCATTCGCCGAGCGGCTGCACCAGCGGGTACGCACCGAGTTCTGGGCCTACCAGATGGACGAGGAACTCGACGCCGAGGCGCTGATCAAGGAGAAGTACGTCGGTATCCGCCCCGCGCCGGGCTACCCGGCCTGCCCCGAGCACACGGAGAAGCAGACGATCTGGGACCTGCTCGACGTCACCGCCAACACCGGCATCGAGCTCACCGACAGCATGGCGATGTGGCCGGGCGCCTCGGTCAGCGGCCTATACTTCTCCCATCCCCAGTCGCAATACTTCGTGGTCGGCCGGCTCGGCCGGGATCAGGTCGACAGCTACGCCAAGCGCAAGGGCTGGACCATGGCCGAGGCCGAGCGGTGGCTATCGCCGAACCTGGGCTACCGATCGGACAACGAGTAACACGTGACGCGCCCGATGGCGCTGCAGGCAGTACTGCTCGACATGGACGGCACGCTCGTCGACACCGAGCCCTACTGGATCGCGGCCGAGTACCGACTGGTCGAGGAGCACGGCGGCCTCTGGAGCGACGAGCATGCCCACACCCTCGTCGGCAACGCGCTGTTGAGCTCGGCGGTCTACCTCCGCGAGCACGGCGGGGTGGACCTCGACCCGCCGGTGATCGTGGAGCGGCTGCTCGATGACGTCGTGCTGGCCACCGAGGCGGCAATCCCGTGGCGTCCCGGTGCGCTGGCCCTGCTCGCCGAACTCGCCGAGGCGCAGCTGCCGTGCGCCATGGTCACCATGAGCTACGAGCGGCTGGCCGGCGTCGTCTGCGCGCAGCTGCCCGCGGGGACGTTCACGACCGTGGTCACCGGTGACCAGGTGCGCCATGGCAAGCCCCATCCCGAGGCCTATCTGACTGCCGCCGCGCGACTTGGCGTCGACCCGGCGCACTGTGTCGCGATCGAGGACTCGCCAACTGGCCTCGCCTCGGCCGAGGCAGCGGGCTGCGTCGTGGTCGCCGTACCCCACGCGGTGCCGATCAGCGCGGCGCTAACGCGGGTGCTCGTCGGCTCGCTCGAGGAGCTCTCCCTGGCCCGCCTCGACGCGCTGGTGCGCGATCGGCTGCCTAGGCCAACGCAGCCGACGCCCCGGCAACCGCCGCGGCCGACGTCCCAGCGAGTAGAACACTCGTCGCCGTCGGAACCGACTCGGCCGGCGCGTTGAGCACGCTGCGCCGCCGGTCCTCGCCGGCCGTCGAGACGGCATCCGCCGGAAACGGCGGCGGCGTCCCGCCGAAGGCGGGGCACAGCGCCTGGTGATCGCACCACCCGCAGAGGCGGCTGGGACTCGCCCGGAAGTCGCCGGTCTGGGTGGCCCGCTCGATGGCCGCCCAGACCGCCTTGAGGGTGCGCTCGAAGCGGGTCAGCTCCTCCGCGTCGGGGGCGTAGCTCAGGGTGTCGGCGTCGGCGAGGTACATCAGGCGCAGCTGCCGCGGCACGACACCGCGGGTGCGCCAGAGCACCAGGGCGTAGAACTTCATCTGGAATAGCGCCTTGGCCTCGAACGCCTCGCGTGGCGTGGAGCCGGTCTTGTAGTCCACGACGCGCAGGTCGCCGCCAGGCGAGACGTCCAGGCGGTCGACGTAGCCGCGCAACCGGAGGCCGTCGATGACCACCTCCACCAGCTCTTCGCGGGCGGCGGGTTCGAGTCGGGTCGGGTCCTCCAGCTGAAAGTAGTTGTCGAGAAGCCCCGCGGCCGAGTCCAACCAGTCGGTCAGCGCGGTGCCCTCTGCGTCGGCGGCGAACAGGGACGCGACCTCCGGTTCCTCCGCCAACACTCGGGCCCACGCGGCGGGCACCATGGCGCGCGCGGCCTGGAGGGTCCGTTCGGCGGCCGGGAGGTCGAAGAGGGCCTCGAGCACGGCGTGCACCACCGTCCCGCGGGTGGCCGCCTGCGACGG
>JAYTRE010000321.1:0-5777 GCA_043746395.1 Pseudonocardiales bacterium | reverse complement strand
GCGCCCCAGCCGGGCCCGTTCCACCGTCCTACGCAGGAGAAGCGGGCGGCCCGTGCCGAGCGAGATCTCGCCTTGTTGGGCAAGGTGAATCCGCTCGCGCTCGAGGAGTTCGCCGCCTTGGAGGAGCGCCACCAATTCCTGTCCACTCAGCTCGAGGACCTCAAGGCCACCCGCCGGGACCTGCTCACCGTGGTGCGGGAGGTCGACGAGCGCATTCTCGAGGTGTTCGCCCGCGCCTACGCCGACGTGGCTCGGGAGTTCGAGATCGTCTTCGCCACGCTGTTCCCGGGCGGGGAGGGGCGCCTCGTGCTCACCGACCCGGACGACATGCTGCTCACCGGCATCGACGTGGAGGCCCGGCCGCCCGGCAAGAAGGTCAAGCGGCTCTCGCTACTGTCCGGCGGCGAGCGCTCGCTCACCGCGGTGGCGCTGCTGGTGGCCATCTTCCGCGCCCGACCCAGCCCGTTCTACGTACTCGATGAGGTCGAGGCGGCCCTCGACGACGTCAACCTCGGCCGGCTGATCTCGCTGCTCGCAGAGCTGAGGTCGAGCAGCCAGATCATCCTCGTCACCCACCAGAAGCGCACGATGGAGATCGCGGATGCGCTGTACGGCGTGACCATGCGCGGCGACGGTGTGACCCACGTCATCAGCCAGCGAATCAGGGACGCTGGGGAGCAACTCGCCGTCGAAAACGGCTGAGCCCCGCCGGGCGCGACTGGGAAGTCACCAATGACGGGTCGGCCGAATTTGCCCCCGTCGCTTACCGTGGTGGGGTGACGAAGCCGAGTTCAGCTCCTCGACCCCGCCAGCTGAGCGGCATCGCCGCGGCACTCGTTGTCGCCGCGCTGGTGCTCGGCGCCTGCTCCTCGGGCAGTGGCTCGCCCGCCAAGACGGTGACCGTGACCTCGTCCGCGGCCCCGTCGAGCACCTCGACGTCGCCGTCGGTCTCCCCGTCGCCCTCGCCGGCCACCGGCGCGCCGGTGCACATCCAGTTGAAGTTCAGTGACGGATCGCAGTTCGGCGTCGGCATTCCGGTGATCGCGTTCTTCTCGAAGGCGATCACCGACGCCTCGGCCCTGCAGGCCGTCACCACTGTCAAGATCAATGGCGCGCCAGTCACCGGCGGCGCCTGGTACTTCGAGCCGGTCGCCGGGCATCCTGGCTACCCGATCGAAGGCGACTACCGGCTGCAGAACTATTGGCCGGCCCACTCCAGCATCTTCGTCAGCATCCCGGCTAAGGGGCTGTCGGCCGGCACCGGGTTGGTCTTCGACGACAGCTTGACGTCGAGCTTCTCGACCGGTCCCGCCAACATCGCAACCGTCGACAACACCACCCACAAGCTCACGCTGGTGACCGACGGCAAGGTGGAAGGGGTGTATCCGGTCTCGCTCGGCTCCGCCGCGACGCCGACGCTGCGGGGCATCAAGGTGATCATGGAGAAGGGCCGGGACATCTCGATGACGGGGCCCGGCTACTACGACCCGCACGTCAAGTTCACCCAACGCCTCACCTACGGCGGCGAGTACCTGCATTCGGCACCGTGGAACATCAGCAACATCGACAACGGCGTCAACTCCTCCAATGGCTGCACTAACTTGCTGCCCAGCAATGCCATCAAGCTGTACGGGCTGCTCGAGGTCGGTGACGTGGTGCGATACCCGAACGCCGACGGGCCGCCCATGGCCATGGGCGACGGTTACGGCGACTGGAACGTGCCGTGGTCGCTGTGGCTCACCGGCGGTGCGGTCGCCAAGATCTGATCCGCCTCGGTCCCCGGCTACCCCGCGGGCTGAGAGGATGACCTGGTGATCTACCTCTGGATTGCCCTCGCGGCCGTCGTCGTCGTGGTGTTGGCGGGCACGGCGCTCGTCCTGCCCCGCCGACGGGCCCGCAACGCCCCCACGACGCTGCGCCCCGGGCTCGACTACCGCCCCGGCGTCGGAGATGACGCCGAGACGCCCCGCGACACCCCCACGCCACGCGTCGGCACCGTAGTTGACCTGCCACCGGAGCCCGAATCGACGGCGGCGCTCGAGACGCCCGAGCCGAGCGCTGGGCGGCTGCTGCGGTTGCGCTCGCGCCTGGCGCGCTCGCAGTCCTCGCTGGGCCGCGGCCTGCTGTCGGTGCTGTCGCGGGAGGATCTCGATGCCGACGCGTGGGAGGACATCGAAGCGGCCCTGCTCACCGCCGACATCGGGGTCGCCTCGACCGCCGAGATCGTCGAGCGGCTGCGCGTCCGCACCAAGGTCGTGGGCACCCGCTCGCCCGGCCAGCTGCGCGCGCTGCTCGCCGAGGAGTTGGTGACCGCGCTGCAACCGGAGCTAGACCGCTCGCTGCACACCGCGGGGAGCGGGGACCGGCCAGCGGTGGTGCTGGTGGTGGGGGTCAACGGCACCGGCAAGACGACCACCTGCGGCAAGCTCGCCCGCGTGCTGGTGGCCGACGGGCGCACCGTGCTGTTGGGGGCGGCTGACACCTTCCGGGCCGCTGCAGCCGACCAGCTCGCCACGTGGGGCTCGCGGGTGGGCGCCGACACGGTGCGCGGCCCCGAGGGCGGCGATCCGGCCAGCGTCGCCTTCGACGCCGTGCGCCGGGGCACCGAGGAGAAAGTCGATAGCGTCGTCATCGACACCGCCGGCCGGTTGCACACCAAGGTTGGATTGATGGACGAGCTCGGAAAGCTCAAGCGCGTCGTCGAACGGCTCGGCCCGGTCGACGAGACTCTGCTCGTGCTCGACGCGACCACCGGTCAGAACGGTCTGACCCAGGCGCGCGTGTTCACCGAGGTCGTGAACGTCACCGGGATCGTCCTGACCAAGCTCGACGGAACGGCCAAGGGCGGGATCGTCGTCAGCGTGCAGCGCGAGCTCGGCGTGCCGGTGAAGCTGATCGGCCTCGGTGAGGGCGCCGACGACCTGGCGCCGTTCGATCCGGGGCAGTTCGTCGAGGCTCTGCTCGACGAACCGGCAAGCTGAGCGTGGCCGCCCGATCGTGCAACTTTCGGCCGCCTGACGCGGCCGAAAGTTGCACGATCGGGCGCTGCGGGAGGAGGACGTAGTGAAGGCGCTGTTCAAGCGCGCGGGTGCGGCCGGGTTCGAGCTCGTTGACCGGGCCGAGCCGGCTGCGGGCGATGGCGAGGTCAAGATCCAGGTGTTGCGCGCCGGCATTTGCGGCACCGACCTGCACATCGAGGCATGGGATCCGTGGGCTGCGGGAGCGGTCAACGCACCGCTCATCCCGGGGCACGAGTTCTGCGGCGAGGTGGTCGCCGTCGGGCGGGCAGTGCGCGACGTCCGGGTCGGCGACCTGGTCTCCGGCGAAGGGCACATTGTCTGCGGGACCTGCCGCAACTGCCGGGCCGGCCGCCGCCACCTGTGCATCCGTACCTCCAGCCTGGGTGTCAACCGCGACGGCGCGTTCGCCGAGTACGTCGTGCTGCCGGAGTCCAACGTCTGGGTGCATCACGAGCGGGTTGACCCCGACCTCGGCGCGATCTTCGACCCGTTCGGCAACGCGGTGCATACCGCGTTGTCTTTTCCCCTCGTTGGTGAGGACGTGTTGATCACCGGGGCCGGACCGATCGGACTGATGGCGGCGGAGGTGGCCCGCCATGTCGGGGCGCGGTTCGTGGTGATCACCGACGTCAGCCCGTACCGCCTGGGCCTGGCCCGGCAGATGGGCGCCGACCTGGCGCTGGACGTCTCGCGCGAGTCGATTTCCGACGCGCAGCAGCAGCTGGGCATGGTCGAGGGCTTCGATGTGGCATTGGAGATGAGTGGGCATCCGAGCGCGCTACCGGACGTGATCGCCAACCTCAATCACGGCGGGCGCATCGCGATGCTCGGGCTGCCCAGCCAGCCCATCGACATCGACTGGGCGCGTGTGGTCACGCACATGATCACGATCAAGGGCATCTACGGCCGGGAGATGTTCGAGACGTGGTACGCGATGAGCGCGATGCTGCGCTCCGGGTTGGACATCGGGTCGGTGATCACGCACCGCTTCCCGGCCGCGCAGTGGGCTGAGGCCTTTGCCACCGCCCGGAGCGGGCAATGCGGCAAGGTCGTCATGGATTGGACGGTGGTGTGATGTACGGGGCGGTTCGCGACGAGCTGCGGGCCACGATCGACGAGATCCGCGCTGCGGGGTTGTACAAGCATGAGCGTCAACTGGCCTCACCGCAGGCGGCGCACGTGACGGCGGCCGGGCGCGAGGTGCTGAACTTCTGCGCCAACAACTACCTCGGCCTCGCCGATCACCCCACCGTCGTAGCCGCCGCCAAGCAGGCGCTGGACGACTGGGGATTCGGCATGGCGAGCGTCCGTTTCATCTGCGGAACGCAGTCACAGCACCTTGAGCTGGAGCGCCGGATCTCGGCGCTGCTGCACACCGAGGCGACGATCCTGTACTCGTCCTGCTTCGACGCCAATGGCGGCGTCTTCGAGGTCTTGCTCGATGAGCGCGACGCCGTCATTTCCGACGAGCTCAACCACGCGTCGATCATCGACGGGATCCGGCTGTGCAAGGCGGCCCGGCACCGCTATCGCAATCGGGACATGACTGATCTGGAGCGTCAGCTGCAGGCGGCAGCGGGAGCGCGGCGCCGGCTCGTCGTGACCGACGGCGTCTTCTCGATGGACGGCTACCTCGCGCCACTGGCCGACATCTGCGAGCTTGCTGAGCGCCACGACGCCATGGTCATGGTCGACGACTCCCACGCCGTCGGCTTCATCGGGGCCACTGGCGCTGGAACTCCGGAGCTGGCCGGAGTGCAGGAGCGGGTCGACATCGTGTCCGGCACCCTCGGTAAGGCGCTCGGCGGGGCGTCGGGCGGCTATCTCAGCGCGCGGAGCGAGATCGTCGAGCTGCTGCGACAGCGGTCGCGTCCGTACCTGTTTTCCAACGCAGTCGCACCGTCGGTAGTGGCCGGGTCGCTGGCTGCACTGGACCTCGTTGCCACCAGCTCCGACGCGCGCGATGCGCTGCGGGACAACACCGCGCTGTTCCGTCGCCGCATGGCCGAGGAGGGCTTCGACGTGCTGGCTGGCGAGCACCCGATCACGCCGGTGATGTTCGGTGACGCGAGTCTGGCCACCCGCGTCGCCGACGCGATGCTCGAGCACGGGGTATACGTGATCGCGTTCTCCTACCCCGTAGTGCCCGACGGAAAGGCGCGCATCCGGGTGCAGCTGTCTGCGGCACATTCACTCGAGGACGTCGAGACCTGTGTGCGGGCCTTCGTTGCCGTACGGGACGAGGTGACCAAGCACCGCTGACCGGCCGGATGCGTCAATCCGGCGGGAAGGCGGCGTGGGAGGCGACCGCGCGGCGCAGGTCGTCGGCGCCATCGGTGACAGCGCGCCGGATCCCCTCGTGCAGACCGGGGACGGCCAGCAGGTCGGTGCCCATCGCCAGCGTGCCCGCATCGATCGCCGTGCGGGGAAAGGCATAGCGGGCGAGCAGCCCGACGACCCACCCGGAGCGCAGGGTGGCGGTGCCGGCGATCTCGGCGAAATAGCGGGCCACGTACGGCCCGGTGAGCTCGCGGTGCAGGGGATGCCAGAACCCGGCGGCCGTGGCGTAGAGCTCGTAGTTGCTGCAGTGCGCGTCCTGCATGAGCGTTTCCCACTCGCGGGCCTTCGCGTCCGGGTCGGGCAACATGGCGCGACACTTCGCGGCCTGCACGGCCCCCTGGGTACTGCGGTCGTCGGCGGTTGCGGCGTCGAGCTGGTCACCGGACAAGTGCCCGAGCGCCGCCAGGCGCTGCAGCA
>JAYTRE010000320.1:0-9611 GCA_043746395.1 Pseudonocardiales bacterium | reverse complement strand
ACGCCGCGGGCGCGAGCGAACCGGTTCGCCTGCGCCTCATCGGCGCGCATCACGTGGCCAACGCACTGGCCGCGGCGGCCGTCGCGCTGGAGGCCGGGCTGGGGCTCGACGCCGTTGCGGCCGCGCTCGCTGCCGCGCCGGCCGCGTCCCGGTGGCGCATGGAGCTCACCGAGCGGGCCGACGGCGTACTAGTCATCAACGACGCCTACAACGCCAACCCCGAGTCGATGCGTGCCGCGCTCAAGACCCTCGCGTCGGTCAGCCGGGCCCGGCGCGATCGCGGCGCCCGCTCGTTCGCGGTACTGGGGCCGATGGCCGAGCTCGGTCCCGACTCCGGCGCCGAGCATGACGCGCTGGGTCGGCTCGCGGTGCGTCTGGACATCTCCCGCGTGATTGCGGTGGGGGAGCAGGCCCGTCCCGTCGCGCACGGCGCGGCTCTGGAAGGCTCGTGGGGCGGCGAGTCGAGCTGGGTGCCCGACTGCGCCGCGGCGATCGCCATGCTGCGCGCCGAACTGCGACCCGGTGACGTGGTGCTGGTCAAGGCCTCCCGCGCGGCGAGCCTGGAGCGGGTGGCGCTGGCCCTTGCCGACGAGGCACCCGCACCAGGCGCGGGTTTGGGAGGCGGCGCGACGTGAAAACGATCCTCATCGCCGCCGTCGTCTCGCTGCTCACCTCGATCCTGTGCACCCCGCTGGTGGTCGCGTGGTTCCGCCAGCGCGGGTTCGGACAGGAGATTCGCACCGACGGGCCGCAGGCCCACCTGGCCAAGCGAGGCACGCCGACGATGGGTGGCGTGGCCATCATCGGGTCCACGGTCGTGGGCTACGTGGTGGCGCACGTGATCATCGTCGTGCGTGGCGGACACGGCTTCAGCGCGTCCGGGCTGTTGCTGTTGTTCCTGTTCGTGGGCCTGGGGGTCGTCGGCTTCCTCGACGACTTCATCAAGATCCGGCGCCAGCGCAGCCTGGGCCTGCGGGCCCGCGCCAAGTTCGGCGGCCAGCTGCTCGTCGGGCTGACCTTCGCTGTGCTGTCCTTGCAGTTCCCCAACACGCACGGCATCACCCCAGCGACGACCCACCTGTCCTACGTCCGCGACATCACTCAGCTGGGACTGGGCACGGTCGGCTTCCTCGTGCTGGCCTACCTCATCATCGCCGCGACGTCCAACGCCGTGAACGTCACCGACGGGTTGGACGGCCTCGCGGCCGGTGCGGCGGCGATGGTGTTCGGGGCGTTCACCCTGATCGCGTTCCTGCAGTACCGCAATCCGTGCGCGCCGGCCTACCACGCCGGCTGCTACACGGTGCGCGACCCCCTCGACGTGGCGTTGGTCGCGGCCGCGGCGATGAGCGCCTGCTTTGGCTTCCTGTGGTGGAACGCCTCGCCGGCTCAGATCTTCATGGGCGACACCGGCTCGATGGCGCTCGGCGGGCTGATGGCCGGGTTGGCGATCCTCTCGCGCACCGAGTTGCTGCTCGTCGTGTTGGGGGGGCTGTTCGCGGCCGTGACGCTGTCGGTGGTGCTGCAGGTCGGCTGGTTCAAGCTCACCCGAAAACGCACCGGCACCGGGCGGCGCATCTTCCGGATGGCGCCCGTTCATCATCATTTCGAGCTCGGCGGCTGGGACCAGATCACCATCATCGTGCGCTTCTGGATCATCGCCGGCCTCGCCGTGGCATTCGGCATGGGCCTGTTCTATGCCGACTTCGTCGGCAATGGCTGACCCGCTGGCGCTGCGCGGCGCGACGGTCCTGGTCTGCGGAGCGCGCGTCGCCGGCCAGGCCGCGGCCCGGGCGCTGCTGGCGCGCGGCGCCCACGTGCTGATCTGCGACCGGGACGAGCCCGTGGGCCTGGCGGAACTCTGCGCGGCGGGCGCGGTGTTCGCCGGATCGATCGACGAGGTGCCCCCGGGGGTGTCGCTCGTCGTGACCTCTCCCGGGTGGGTGCCCGAGCACCCGCTGCTGGTCGGGGCTCAGCAGCGGGGCCTGGAGGTGCTCGGCGAGGTGGAGTTCGCGTGGCGGCTGCGGGGCCCTCGAACCGCGCCGTGGCTGATGGTCACGGGCACCAACGGCAAGACGACCACCGTGCGGATGCTCGAGTCGATCCTGCGGGCGGACGGCCGACGGGCGCTCGCGGTCGGCAACGTCGGCGTCTCGATCATCGACGCCGTCACGGCCGAGCCGGCTTATGACGTGCTGGCGGTCGAGGCGTCCAGCTTCCAACTGCACTGGTCCTCGACGCTCGCACCGCAGGCGGGGGCGCTGCTGAACCTGGCCCCGGATCACCTCGACTGGCACACTTCGATGGCCGCATACGCCGCGGTGAAGACGCGGGTCTGGGCCGGCGACGTGGCGATCGGCAACGCCGACGATCCGACGGTGGCGACGCTCCTGGACGCCGCCCGCGCGCCCGCCCGGGTCACGTTCACGCTCGGGGTACCCGGCCGCGGGCAGCTCGGGGTGCGCGACGGCGTGCTGGTGGACGCCGCGTTCGGTGATCTCGAGCACGAGCTGCTCGGCGTCAACGACGTCACTCCCCGTGGCGCCCACAATGTCGCCAACGCGCTGGCGGCAACGGCTCTGGCCCGCGCGCACGGCGTCACCACCGAGGCGGTGGGCGCCGGGCTGCGCGCGTTCCAACCCGATCCGCACCGTAACCAGTTCCTGTTCACCCTTGCCGGGGTCGACTACGTCGATGACAGCAAGGCCACCAACCCGCATGCTGCGCTGGCCTCGCTGTCGGCCTACCGGCCGGTCGTGTGGATCGCGGGCGGCCAGCTGAAGGACGCCCCGGTGGACGAGCTGGTTGCCGCGGTCGCGCCGCGGCTCGCCGGTGTGGTGCTGCTCGGCGCCGACCGGGCCCGGTTGGCGGCGGCGCTGCGGCGACACGCGGCGAATGTGCCGGTGATCGACGTGTCGAGCACCGACGATGGTGCGATGATCGAGGTGGTGCGCGCCGCGGCCGGGCTCGCGCGTCCCGGCGACACCGTGCTGCTCGCTCCCGCCGCTGCCTCCTACGACATGTTCTCCGGCTACGCCGCGCGGGGAGCCGCCTTCGCCGCCGCCGCGCAAGCGGTCGGGATCCGATGAGCGGGGTAACGGGGCTCGCAGATCGGGTGCTGGGCCGCAACCGGCCGGCTCGCAGCGGGCCGCGCTTTCTGGACCGTCCGTACGCCTCGGTGCAGCTGCTCGTGCTGGCGGCGGCGGGGCTGCTCGGGTTCGGCGTGCTCATGGCCGTCTCGACCACGATCGCCGCCTCGCACGACACCAACGGCACGACCACGGCGGCGATCTGGACGCAGGTGATCAAGGAAGCGGAGTTCGTCGCCCTGGGCGTACCGCTCTTCTGGATGGCCGTCCGCCTGCCGCCGCGCGCCTACCGGGTGCTCGCCTATCCGGCGCTGGCCCTGGCTATCGTCGCGCTGCTCGCCGTGCTGGTGCCGGGCATCGGGGTCGGGGTCTACGGCGCGCGGCGCTGGATCGACCTGGGCCCAATGCAGGTTCAGCCGTCCGAGTTCGCCAAGATCGCGATCTTGCTGTGGGGTGGAGACCTGCTCGCCCGCAAGCAGCAGCTGGGCACGCTGCGCCGCGCCAGGCACCTGTTCCTGCCGCTGCTGCCGGGCTTCGCTCTAGTCGCCACGCTGGTCATGCTGGAACCGGACCTGGGCACCACGGCTTGCTTCATGCTCATCCTGCTCGGGCTGCTGTGGATGGTCGGCATGCCGATGCGCTACTTCACGCTAGTCGTGGCGTTCATCGGCCTGACCATCACTGCGCTCGCGGTCGCCGCGCCGTACCGGCTCCAGCGCCTGACCACCTACCTGCACCCGTTCAAGGACGCGCAGAACACCGGCTTCCACACCGTCGAGGGCCTGTACGCGCTGGCGTCCGGCGGCATTTTCGGCGTGGGCCTGGGCCAGGGCACCTCAAAGTACGGCTGGGTTCCGAACGCGAACACCGACTACGTGTTCGCGATCATCGGCGAAGAGCTCGGACTGATCGGCTGTCTTACCGTGCTGGGGCTGTTCGCCGTGCTTGCCTATGCAGGGCTGCGGGTGGCGCGCCGCAATGCCGACCCGTTCGTACGCCTGGTCGCCGGCGCCGCCACGGTCTGGCTCTGCGGCCAGGCCGTGATCAACATCGGGTACGTCACCGGCCTGCTGCCAGTCACCGGCATCCCCCTGCCGTTCATCTCAGCCGGCGGCACGTCGCTGCTCGGCTCGATCTTTGTGCTCGGGATGATGGTCTCCTTCGCGCGGCACGAGACGGCGGCGGTGAGCGCTGCGCGCCGATCCGAGCGGCGCGGCACGAGGACCCGGTTGGAGCGGTGGTGCCGGATCCCGGTGCCCAAGAGCTACCTTGCGCCGAAACGCCGCAGCACCCGCATTGCCACGGCAGGGCCGGCTCGCGCTCCCGCGCCGGCACCCGCCCAGCGGCCCGCACCCGCGTCGAGCCCGGCCCGCGCGCCCGCGGTGGTGCCGGCCCGGCGTCCGGCCCCCGTGCGGCGACCGGCACCCGCCGCCCGGGCCGCATCGGCCCCGTTGCGCGCCACCGGCACCGATGGGATGCCGCGGAGGCAGCGGTGAGCTCTGCTGCGCCGGGCGCCCGGGTGGTGGTGGCCGGCGGCGGTACCGCCGGACACATCGAGCCGGCGCTGAACCTCGCTGACGCGGTGCGCCGCCTCGAACCGAGTGCCGAGATCACTGCTCTCGGCACGACCAAAGGGCTCGACACCCGGCTCATCCCGGCCCGCGGTTACCCGCTCGAGCTGGTCCCTGCCGTCCCGTTACCGCGGCGGGCTGGGCGCGAGCTGTTCGCGACGCCCGCCCGGCTGCGCGCGGCCGTCATGGCTGCGGGCGAGGTGCTCGACCGAGTGCGGGCCGAGGTGGTGGTGGGCTTCGGCGGCTACGTCGCGGTGCCGGCCTACCTGGCCGCCAAGCGCCGGGGCCTGCCGATGGTCGTGCACGAGGCCAATGCCCGGCCCGGGCTCGCCAACCGCGCGGCGGCCCGGCTCACGACGCACGTGTTCGCAGCGGTCGAACAGGGCCGGCTGCCGCACGCTACCGTTATCGGGATCCCGCTGCGGCCCGCGATCTCCCAGCTCGACCGCGCCGCGGTGCGGTCCGAGGCCCGGTTGCGGTTCGGGCTGGACGCCGATCGTCCGACGCTGCTGGTGTTCGGCGGGTCGCAGGGTGCCCGCACGATCAACTGGGCCGCCTCCGGCGCAGTCGACGGCTTGCGGGCCGCGGGTGTGCAGGTGCTGCACGTTATTGGCCCCAAGAACGTGCTCGAGGTGCCGCGGGTTGCGGGCGCGGCCCCCTACGTCGTGGTGCCCTACGTCGAGCAGATGGCCTACGCCTACGCCGCCGCCGACTTCGCGCTGTGCCGCTGCGGAGCGATGACGTGTGCGGAGTTGGCTGCAGTCGGGTTGCCCGCCGCCTACGTGCCCTACCCGATCGGCAACGGCGAGCAGCGCCTCAATGCCGAGCCGATCGTCGCCGCCGGCGGCGGCCTGCTCGTCGACGACGCCGATCTCACCCCCGCCTGGGTGCTGGCCGAGGTGGTGCCCCGCATCACCGAAGCGGGGCTGCTCGCGGCGATGTCGCGAGCAGCGGCGCATGCTGGCTCCCGTGACGCCGACATCGTACTGGCCCAGTACGTGCTGAACGTCGTAGCCGAGTCCCGCCTGCTTGCCGGCGGACATCCCAATACCAGCGGGAGCAGCACGTGAGAAGCGAGCAGCGATGACCCCGACCGAGGACGCCGGCGGCCGCCCCGCCGACTGGACCGCCCCCGGCGCCGCGCTCGTGCGCAGTGCGGCTACCGACGTCGTGCCGCCTTTCGCCGACCTCGGCCGGGTGCACATCATGGGCATCGGCGGTTCGGGGATGAGCGGGCTGGCGCGCATCCTGCTGGAACGCGGCGTGGCTGTCAGCGGGTGCGAGGCCCGCGACTCGATTACCGTCACCGCGCTTCGGGCGCTGGGAGCCGACGTGGTCATCGGGCATTCGGTGACGCACGTCGACGACGCCGACAGCTTCGTCTACACCACCGCGATCAACCCCGCGCACGAGGAGTTCGTCGCGGCTCGGGCAAGCAGTAAGCCCGTGCTGCGCCGCGCCGCAGCCCTCGCGGCCGCGCTCGAGCACCGTCGCTGCATCGCGATCGCAGGCACGCACGGCAAGACCTCGACGACCTCGCTGCTCACCGTCGGTGCCCAGGCCTGCGGCGTCGATCCGTCCTTCGCCATCGGCGGAAATCTCTACGAGACAGGCAAGAACGCCCACCTGGGCACCGGCGAAATGGCGATCATCGAGGCCGACGAGAGCGACGGCTCGTTCCTGCTCATCAACCCCGTGGCCGCGGTGGTGATCAATGTCGAGGCCGATCATCTCGAGAACCACGGTGATCTTGAAGGGATCTTCCGGGCCTTCGAGATGTTCGTCGACCGGGTCGAGCACAACGGCCTGCTGCTGACCTGCGGCGATGATCCCGGTGCCGCCCGGATCGCTGACTACGCCCGCAGCTCCGGCCGGCGGGTACTCACCTACGGCGAGAGCGAGGGTTGCGACGTCATGGTGAGCGGTGTCCTCACCCTGCCGGACGGGGTCGAGTTCACGGTGCGGGGGCCCGCCATCGACGAGCGGCGGGTTCGGGTGGGCGCCCTCATCGGCAGGCATATGGCGCTCAACGCGGCCGCAGCGCTGGCGATGGCGGCCGAGCTCGGGCTGGATCTGGACACGGTCGCCGGCGCGTGGGCCATCTTCGGCGGCGTGCACCGCCGCTTCGAGTCCCACGGCCAGGCGGGCGGGGTGCGCGTCTACGACGACTACGCGCACCACCCCACCGAGGTCGCCGCGCAGCTCACGGCGGCGAAGGTCGTCGTCGGCGCTGGCGGGCGGCTGATCGCGATCTTCCAACCCGGCACCTACAGCCGCACCCAGACCTTCGCGCGCGAGTTCGCACAGGCGCTGGCGATCGCCGACATCGCCATCGTCATGGACGTCTTCCCGGCCCGCGAGGAGCCGGTCCCTGGTGTCACGGGAGCGACCATCAGCGAGCTCATCCCGCTGCCCGCAGCAGACGTCGTGTTCGTCCCGCGCTATGCCGCGGTGCCGGACCGGGTCGCCGAGCTGGCGCGCCCGGGTGACGTGGTGATCACGATGGGCATCGGCGACGTGTACCTGCTGTGCGACGACATCCGCGACGCGGTGGGTCGCGCGGGCGCCGCCCGTGCCACCGACCCGGGCCGGGGATGAGGATGACACTGTCCACGCAACCGCCCCGAGCCGCGCAGCCGCCAACCGCGGGCCGGGGACCGGACGGGGACGCGCCGCGCCGGGTGCCACACCGGACGCTGATCCTGTCGGCCGGCCTGCTCGTGCTCGTCGGGGCGCTGCTCACCTGGCTGGTCGCGTTCAGCTCGATCCTCGGCGTGCAGACCGTCGACGTCCGCGGGGCCGGCGCCGGCACCGTCGAGCAGATCCGGGCGGCGGCGCGGATCACGGCGGGCACGCCGTTGCTGCGCATCGATACCGGTGCAGTGTCCCGCCGCGTCGAGCAGGTGTCGGAGGTTGCCTCGGCGACGGTCCGCACCTCCTACCCGAGCACGATCGTCATCACCGTGACCGAGCGCGTCGCGATCGGCTACCTGCAGGCCGGCGGGCGCTACCTGCTCGTCGACAAGACCGGCGACCAGTTCCGTTCCACGCCCGTCCGGCCCGTCGCCCTGCCACTGTTCGTCATCCCCGCCGGTCCGCTGGCGGTGGCCACCGGTCGGGCCGTGGCCACCGTGGCGGCCTCGCTGGCCCCGCCCCTGCTTGCCCACGTGGCCTCGATCCAGGCCTTTGATCCCGGCGCCATCACGCTGCTGCTCACCGACCAGCGGGTCGTGCGGTGGGGCAGCGCCGCCCGCAGCAGCGACAAGGCGCGGATCCTGCCGGCGCTGCTCACCCAGCCCGGCACCCGCTACGACGTGAGCAATCCGGAGCTGCCCTTCACCCACTGACTGCGGCCAATTGGCGTGTCGTGCGGCGCGCCTGACCGGATTCGGACCCGCGGCGTTCTACTTTCGGCTGCATCATCCTGGGTTGACATAACATTAACGGTCTACTAGAGGGTGAGAGTTCGCGTGCAGGGCCCATCCGCACCATCCGTACGACGGGAAGCAGGAGCCAGAGCCATGACCACACATCCCGGCCACCGGTCAAGCGTGGTGGCCTCATGACTGCCCCCCACAACTACCTCGCTGTCATCAAGGTCGTCGGGGTCGGCGGCGGCGGCGTCAACGCCGTCAACCGGATGATCGAGCACGGCCTCAAGGGCGTCGAGTTCATCGCCGTCAACACCGACGCGCAGGCGCTGCTCATGAGCGATGCCGACGTCAAGCTCGATGTCGGTCGCGAGCTCACTCGGGGCCTGGGCGCGGGCGCTCAGCCCGAGGTCGGCCGCAAGGCCGCCGAAGATCATCGCGACGAGATCGAAGAGGTGCTCAAGGGCGCCGACATGGTGTTCGTGACCGCGGGCGAAGGGGGCGGCACCGGCACCGGCGGCGCGCCCGTGGTGGCCAGCATCTCGCGCAAGCTGGGAGCGCTCACGATCGGCGTCGTCACCCGCCCGTTCTCCTTCGAAGGCAAGAAGCGCGCCACGCAGGCCGAAGAGGGCATCGAGCAGCTGCGGGCCGAGTGCGACACCCTGATCGTGATCCCCAACGACCGGCTGCTGCAGATCTCTGAGCGCAACGTGAGCGTGATGGACGCTTTCCGCAGCGCGGACCAGGTGCTGCTGTCCGGCGTACAGGGCATCACCGACCTGATCACGACGCCAGGCCTGATCAACCTCGACTTCGCCGACGTCAAGAGCGTGATGAGCGGTGCGGGATCGGCGCTGATGGGTATCGGCTCGGCGCGCGGTGACAACCGGGCCCGCCAGGCCGCCGAGATCGCGATCGCCAGCCCGCTGCTGGAGGCGAGCATGGATGGCGCCCGCGGGGTGCTGCTGTCGATCTACGGCGGCTCGGACCTCGGCCTGTTCGAGATCAACGAAGCGGCTTCGCTGGTGGCCGAGGCCGCCCACCCGGAGGCGAACATCATTTTCGGTGCGGTCATCGACGACACGCTCGGCGACGAGGTGAAGGTGACCGTCATCGCGGCTGGCTTCGACAGCGGGCAGCTGCCCTACAAGAAGGTCGACATCCGTCGCGAGCCCGCTGCCCCCGGGCGGGCGGGCCAGCCGGCGCCGGTGGGTGGTGGCCCGGCCCGCGAGTCGGAGTCCGGGGCCGGCTACTCGATGCCGACGACGACCAGCGCCAACGGCTCGCGGGTACCAGTGAGCCTCGACGACGAGCTCGATATCCCCGACTTCCTCAAGTCCTGACGGCCCGAAACCGCGCGAGCGGTCCGAAGGCGCCCGTGATGAGCGCTGGCGCGAAGAGTTGGGGGTTCGGCGCGCCGGTAGGCGGATCTAGCGGCCGCCCGAGTGCAGGGAGCGGTGGGCGAGGGATCTGATGAGCGCTGGCGCGAAGAGTTGGGGGTTCGGCGCGCCGGTAGGCGGATCTAGCGGCCGCCCGAGTGCAGGGAGCGGTGGGCGAGGGATCCGATGAGCGCTGGCGCG
>JAYTRE010000319.1:0-13727 GCA_043746395.1 Pseudonocardiales bacterium | reverse complement strand
ACCCAGCATCGCCGCGGCGCGTCGGGCTGGGCGAACCGGGGACCCACGTCGTCTGGGGTGAATTGGCACGAGACAGCGCGACTGCCGCGCCCGTCAACGTGCCGTAGGGCTACTTCCGGCCCGAACCCGTCAGCTAACCCGGTAGGCGGTCGCGAGGAAGAATGGAGTGCCACCTACCGTGGCGTTGACTGGTACCCGAACCCGACTGCGCCTCCTGCTCGCCGGCTCGCTCGTGTTGGCCGCCCTGGTCCTCGTTGTGCCGACCAGCGCGACCGCGGCACCGGACATCACGCCGCCTACCACGGCGTCCGTCACGGCCCAACTCGACAAGCTGGCCAGCCAGACCGAAGCGCTAACCGAGCAGTTCAATGCCGCGCAACTGGAAGTCGATCGACAGCAGGCGGCGGTCACCTCAGCGCAACGCAAGGCGGCGGCCGCTGCCGCGACCTTCGCGGCGGCCCGCGTGCAATTCGCCCAGCTCAGCGTGGCCCGCTACGAGAGCGGCACAGTCAGCCAAACGGGCGCGATCCTCACCAGCCGCAGCGGCCAGAGTTATCTGGACGCACTGGCAACCCAAGACATGCTGGCGATGCACACGGCCGACGTGGTTGCCCGCCTCAACGGCGCCAAGGCGCACGCCGATGCCGCTAACCAGGCCGCCCGACGGCTGCTCTCGGCGGCCCGGGCGACGCGCGACGCGCTCACCAAGCGGCGGGATCGCGTGATTGCGGATACCGCGAAATTCCAAGCGTTGCTGGCGACCCTCACCGCCGCGCAGCAGCAGGCCTACAACAGCCGCAACGCGCCGTCCCAGGCGCAGATCGTCGCTGCCTACCAGGTTCACGCCGGCACTGCTGCCGCACAACGGGCCGTCAACTTCGCGATCGCCCAGGTCGGCAAGCCCTACGTGTGGGGGGCCGCTGGTCCCGACTCGTACGACTGCTCCGGTTTGACCATGGCCGCCTGGGCACACGGCGGCGTCTCGCTACCCCATTCCTCAGAGGCGCAATACAACTACGGCACGCACGTCGGCTTCAGCGCGCTGCAGCCCGGAGACCTGGTGTTCCTGTACAGCGACATCCACCACGTCGAGATCTACGTCGGCAACGGGCTCGCTGTCTCGGCCCCGCAGCCCGGCGAGAATGTCAAGTTCGTCCGGGTCGCCGACGACATGGCGGACTACTACGGCGCCACCAGGCTGGCCTGACGAGACGATCATCGTCGGCGGCGGCCTTCGGCGGTACGGTCGTTGCTTATGCTCGATCGTGAGGGACCGACCGAGCTGAGGAGCGGGTGTCGATGAAGGTTGGCTTGCACATTCCAGATTTCACCTGGGACGGCGGCTCGACCGCCCTGCGCGAGCGGTTGGTCGAGGTGGCCCAACTCGCCGAGCAGGGGGCTTCGATCGAATCAGCGTGATGGATCACGTCTGGCAGATCAGCCACATCGGGCCACCCGAGCACGAGATGCTGGAGGCCTACACGACGTTGGGTTACCTGGCGGGCAAGACGCACCGGGTCAACCTGCTGACGGTGGTGACCGCCGTCGTGTATCGCGACCCTGGACTGCTGGCAAAGGCGGTCACGACCCTCGACGTGCTTTCCGGTGGGCGAGCGATGCTGGGTATCGGCGCGGCGTGGAACGAGGACGAGGCGCGGGGGCTGGGCTTGTTCTTTCCCTCGACCGCGGAACGTTTCGAGCGGCTCGAGGAGGCGATCCAGATCGCCCTGCAGATGTGGAGCGAGGACGACGGCCCGTTCGCCGGCAAGCATTACCACCTGACGCGCACGCTGAATTCGCCTCAGCCGTTAAGCCGGCCGCATCCCGCGATCCTGATCGGCGGCGCGGGGGAGCGGAAAACCTTGCGGCTGGTCGCTCGCTACGCCGACGCCTGCAACATCTTCGACGGCCCAGAGCTGGCGCACAAACTTGATGTCCTGCGCGAGCATTGCGAACGCGAGGGCAGGGACTACGACGAGATCGAGAAGACCGTCCAGACTCGCTTTGATCTCGGCGAGAACGGGGAACACGTGGAGCAGACGATCGAGCACCTGCGTCAGCTTGCCGAGCTGGGCGTCCAGGTTGCCCATGGCACGGTGATCGGCGCTGGCTCCCTTCGCCCGCTGGAGCTGATGGCCGAGCAGGTCATCCCCGCTGTCAGCGGCTTCTAGCCCGCTCGGGATCCGATGTGCGATGTCACCGGTGTCCGGGTGTTGATCACCGGCGGCACCAGCGGGCTCGGCCGGGCGATGAGCACCGCGCTGGTCTCCGGCGGTGCACGCGTCGTACTTACCGGTCGCGATCGCGCCCGGGCCGTCGAAGCCGCGGCAGCGATCGCGACCGACGGCTCCGGCCGAGCGTTCGGCGTGGGGATGGACGTCCGCACTGAGGCATCGGTCGAAGAGGCAGTGGCTGTGGCCTCGGATGCCCTTGGCGGGATCGACGTGCTGGTCAACAACGCCGGCATCGGGATGCGGACCGTCAATCCCAGGTTCATGACCGACCCGCAACCGTTCTGGATGGTTGATCCGGAGCGGTTCCGCGACCTGTTCACCACCAACGTCACCGGCTACTTTCTCGTCGCCCGCGCCGTGGTGCCAGCCATGCTGCGGGCCGGCGGCGGGAAAGTCATCAACATCTCGATCAACGAGTCGACGACCCGCCGCGGGGGTTTCTTTCCCTACGGGCCGTCCCGAGCCGCTACCCACGCGATGTCGCACGTCATGGCCGCTGACCTGGCCGGCAGCACAGTCACCGTGAACCAGCTCGCCCCCGGCGGCGCGACCGCCACCGGCATGATCACCGAGGAGGTTGGGGCCGAGATCCGAGCCACGCTTCTCGATCCCGCGATCATGGGACCACCGGTGTGCTGGCTGGCTTCCACCGAATCGGACGGCATCACCGACTGCCGGGTC
This sequence comes from Pseudonocardiales bacterium, assembly GCA_043746395.1. Classification (GTDB taxonomy): domain Bacteria; phylum Actinomycetota; class Actinomycetes; order Mycobacteriales; family Jatrophihabitantaceae; genus JAYTRE01. The sequence continues at coordinate 10,812 of JAYTRE010000319.1, read as the reverse complement.
ATCGCCACGGAATTCGCCAGCGGCATCCGACCACTGCCCCCGTGATCTTGCCAGGTGCGTCGCTCAGGATCGCTGAACCGCGTCAGGTCACCGGTGCCTCGGGGCCGGGGGAGGTGCCGCGTCGGATGCCGAGGTCCGGCCAGCTGAGCCGGGCACCGGTGATCGCGACCACGATGCCCCAGGTGATACCCAAAACCATGCCGATCGCGACGTCGCTGAACCAGTGCACGCCGAGCAGCAAGCGGCTGTCGGCCACATAGGCCGACAGCACCAGGGCGAGCAACCAGGGCCACCACCAGCCGCGCAGTATTGCCAATACGCCGAACAGGGCGAAGAACACCGCGGTCACCGCCACCGCGTGCCCGGAGGGGAACGAGAAACTCGTCTCGTGGATCCCGGGTATCGCGCCGGGGGCCGGGTAGTTGGCTGTCGGCGGACGGTCGCGGTGGATGACGATCCGGATCAGGAACACCAGGCCCTCACCGCCGAGGTAGGCCACGATGGGGATGAGCGCACGGGGCGAACGCCCTACGGCGAACATGATGATGCCCACCAGGACGCAGAGCGGACCGAGCTGCGCGGCATCCCCGGCTTTCGCGATCACCTTGTCCACGCCCACCAGGGACCCACGATGATCGATCGACCAGCGCCAGACCGTGCCGTCCCAGCCCTGGATCGGGCCGCCGCCATGGCGTCCCACCAGGACCAGCCCGAGCGCCAAGCCGACGACGAGCAGCACCACGCCGGTAGCAGCCAATACCGCCACGACCCGCCACAGCGGGTCAGCCAGCACTGATCGTCGGGTTCCGGAATACGCGGATCGGTCTGACATCAGGGAACGGCTCCTTCGGATCGCTGTCGTGGCGCCCCGGCAATTGGCACCCGCCGTGGCCAGATGGACGATACTTGGCGGCACCTGGGATCCAGCGATGTCGCAAAGAGGGTGAGGTGTCCGCGTGCCGCCGTGCCTGCTGCGTGGCCCGTTCGACAGCAGGGTGCCGCAGCGGTGACCGTCTCCCGGCGCGCCGTCCTCGCCGTGGGGCTGGCGGCGCTCGGCGGGGTCGCGGCCGGGTGCGCCCGGGCCGTCCGTTCGCCGGCACCCTCGGTCTCGGCGCCGCCCGGACCGATCTCGAGCCCCGCCCGGACCGTGGCGCCTGCGCCGCCAGCCTCGGCCACCCCGCGGGCTCCCGCGGTGGGCGGTCCGGCGGTGGAGGTTGCGCATGGCGTGCGCACTCGTCCGGAGCTCGCCTTGACCTTCCACGGCGCCGGTGAGGTGGGGATCGCTCGGGAGCTGCTCGCGATCTTCGCTGCGCACCGGGCCCGCGTCACGGTCCTCGCGGTCGGGACATGGCTGGCGGGCAGCCCGCACATCGCCCGCGAGATCATCGACGCCGGCCATGAGCTGGGCAACCACACCTACACCCACCCTGACCTCGACAGCCTGTCTCCATCCGACGCCAACGCCGAAATCGTGCAGTGCCGAGACCTGCTGAGCTCCCTGGTCGGCTCGCCGGGCGTCCACTTCCGCCAGTCCCAGAATCAGCACTCGACCCCACTGGTCCGGCAACTGGCCGGGGCGGCCGGCTACCGGAGCGTGCTGTCCTATGACGTGGACTCCCTGGACTACACCGATCCGGGACCGGACGCGATCCGGCGGGCCGTCGCGAGCGCGCAACCTGGCTCGATCGTGAGCATGCACTTCGGGCACCCGGGTACCGTGACCGCGATGCCATCGATCCTCGCCGACCTGACCTCGCGCGGGTTGGCAGCCGTGACGGCGACGCAGTTGTTGCGCGCATGAGCAGCGCCAAGTGCGCCGCGCCGGTGCTCACGGCGGTGGCCCTGCTGTTGAGCGGCTGCACCGGCGCGCCGACCCAGCCGGCCTCGTCAATCCCGTCAGCCTCGTCCGCCCGAGTGAGCTCGCTTGCGGCGACGAAGACCGCCGCACCGCCGGTCACGACGGCGGTCCCGGCACGGTTCGACGGCTTGCCGGGCATGCCGGCACCGCTCGATCCCAAGAATGTCTACGCCGCCGACGGGCCGAACATGCTCAGTGCGACGGTCGCGCACGACCCGGCCTACGTGTACGTCCCCAACTCGATCAGCAATACCGTGTCGGTCATCGACCAGCGCAGCATGAAGGTGATCTCCACCTTTCCCGGAGGAAACGAGCCGCAGCACGTCGTGCCCTCCTACGACCTCAAGACGCTATACGTGACCGCGGACGTACCGGGTTCCGGCAGCCTTACCCCCATCGACGCGGCCACCGGCAAACCGGGACCGCAGATCAAGGTCGACGACGTCTACAACATGTACTTCACCCCGGACGGGAAGTACGCGATCGCCGTCCAGGAGGCCTACACCCGGCTTGCCTTCTATGACCCACACACCTGGACGCTGCACGACACGCTGAGCCTGCCGTCGTGCCAGGGCATCGACCACCTGGACTTCACCGCGGACGGCAAGCAGCTGCTCGCCAGCTGCGAGTTCGCCAATCGCATGGTCGTCGTCGACGTCGCGTCCCATACCCTCACCCGCACGATCGACCTGCACGAGGTACCCAACGGCAAGCCGCAGGACGTCAAGTTATCCCCGGACGGCACGGTGTTCTACGTCGCGGACATGATTGCGAACGGCATCTACACGATTGACGCCAAGACGTTTGAGGTGTTGGGCTTCCTGCCCACCGGGGCATCCGCCCACGGGCTGTATGTCGCGCGCGACAGCCGCCGGATGTTCGTCACCAACCGCGGTGAGGGCAGCATCACCGTCTTCGATTTGCGGACGCGCAAGATCATTACCAAGTGGTTGATCCCCGGTGGTGGCAGCCCGGACATGGGCAACATCTCCGCTGACGGGTTCGTGTTGTGGTTGTCCGGGCGATCCGACGGAGTGGTGTACGCGATCAGCACCGTGGACGGCCATCTCATTGCGAAGATCCCGGTCGGTGCTGGACCACACGGGTTGACGGTGTGGCCGCTGTCGGGCCGGTACTCCCTGGGGCACACCGGCATCCTGCGCTGAGCAGGACCGTCCCGATCGTGCAAACCTGGGCCGCCCCACGGGGCCAGAGGTTGCACGATCAAGTCACAGCGGCAGTGTGATGGTGAAGGTTGCGCCGCCCAGGGGCCCGGTGGGGTCGAGGTGGATGTCGCCGCCGTGGGCTCTGACCAGTTCGCGGGCAATTGCCAGACCCAGTCCGCTTCCGCCGTGGTCGTGGTCGCGGGCGGCATCAAGGCGGGTGAACCGGTCGAAGATCGCGCCGGCCTGCTCGGGCGGGATGCCGGGCCCGTCGTCGGCGATGGTGATGACGGCGTGCCCGACGGTGCGGCTCAGGGCCAGCTGGATCCGGGCGCTGGCATGCCGCGCCGCGTTGTCGCCGAGATTGCGGAGGACCCGCGCGAGCTGACCAGCGTCGGCCTGGACCCGGACCGGTTCGACCTCGCCGAGGGTGATGTCGCGGGTCTGCAGTTCGCGCAGCCGGGCAGCCTCGGTCAGGAGCAGGTCATCGAGGTCGACCTCGCTGCACTGCGGCAGCAACTGGTCGGCGTCGGCGCGGGCCAGGAGCAGCAGGTCGTTGACGAGCTGGGTCATCGCTTCGGCTTCGCTCAACACCAGTCGGGTGGTAGCGACCCAGTCGGTCCGCTCGGGATGGGTCAGCGCGACCTCGGTACGGGTGCGCAGGGTCGTTAACGGAGTGCGCAACTCGTGCGCGGCGTCGGCGCTGAACCGTCGTTGTTGTTCTGCGGCCCGCTGCAGTCGGCTGAGCATGTCGTTCATGGTGCGGGCGAGCCGGGCAATCTCGTCGTTGGTGCTCGGTTCAGGAACTCGCGCGGACAGGTCGTGGCTGGTGATGGACGCGGTCCGGGCGCGGATCGCCTCGACGGGCCGCAAGGCCGTACCGGTCACGGCCCAGGTCGACACCGACACGAGCAGCAGGAGGAGGGGAAGCCCGACGACAAGCAGGGCGGTCGTCGTGGTGATCGTCTGGTCGATGGAGCGGGTCGCCGTGGCGACATACACCACGTACGTGGGGCCGCCGGTGGGTACGCGCAGGGCGACGACGCGAAATCCCTCGCCGCCCGAGCCCACGTTCAGGTTGTGCATGGTGCGGATCGTCGGATTCGCGTCGCTCTGAGGCGGCCCGGTAAAGGGGGGGTCGCCGGCAATGTTGGCGCTGCTCGCCAGTACTACCCCGCCCGGCGTCACGACTTGCACCAGCGACGCGTCCTGCCCGATGGTGGCCACGGTTGCGGGCAGGCTTCCGGCCCGCAACTGCCCAGCGATGTCGCGCGCCCGCAGCAGGGCGGCGTCATCGACACCGTTGGTGAGCGAGCGCCGTAGCAGCACGATCAGCGCGACGCCGCCGACGGCGAGCGCGAATGCGACGACCACGGTTGCGGCCAGGGTAGCGCGCGTTCGTACCCCGGCCCGCCGCTCGAGCATGGCGCGCCCGCGGCCGCGCCTTTGCTCCGCGGCTGAGCTTTCGCGTCTCACTCCGAGGATGGTGGGCTGCCCTCGCCCTGGCCGGCAAGTCGGTATCCCGCTCCCCGCAGGGTCTGAATGGACGCGGTCCCGAACGGCGAGTCGAGTTTGCGCCGCAAGCGGGCGACGTAGACCTCCACGATGTTCAGTTCGCCGTCGAAGTGGGTGTCCCAGACGTGGTGCACGATGTCGGTTTTGCTGACCACCTCGTCCTTGTGGCGGAGCAGGAACTCGGTCAACGCGAACTCGCGCGCGGTGAGGGTCAGCTCGACCTCGCCGCGCCAGCAGCGCCGCGCGGCCGGGTCAAGGCGCAGAGTTCCGGCCATCAGCAGCGGGCTCGGGTCACCCTGGCGTCGTCGCAGCAACGCGCGCAGCCGCGCGAGGAGCACCAGGTAGGAGAAGGGTTTGGTCAGGTAGTCATCGGCGCCGAGATCGAGGGCGTCGGCCTCGTCATGCTCGCCGTCCTTTGCAGTCAGCATCAGCACGGGGGTCGGATCCCCTGCGGCTCGCAGTCGGCGGCATAGCTCGTAGCCGTTCATCCCGGGCAACATGATGTCCAAGACGATGACGTCGTAGGCGTACTCGGTGGCCCGCCACAGCCCGTCGGTGCCGTCGTGGGCGACATCGACGGTAAACCCCTCGGCGTGCAACCCGTCCGCGATCGCCCGCGCCAGGGGACGTTCGTCCTCGACCACCAGCACCCGCACGCCGTTGCCTCACCCTCTCGTTCCAGCCGCTGCTGCTCCCGTCAAAGCCGATCCGATCGCACGGCTGCGACCGCGGGCGCGACTCTTCTCGTCGTCTCCCGCGGCCGCAACCTCAGCTCACCGGCCTAGTGTTGCCGAAATCAGCCGATCCCGGGCGTGTCCGGGCCGGACTGGAGCCCCTGCTGCACGTTCGGTCCGACGTCCACGCCACCCGCGTCGGGCGCCTCAGCCGTGGTCTTCTCCACGCCCGTCGCGGCGTCCGGGCCGGTCTGGGAGCCCTGCAGCACGTTCGGTCCGACGTCCAGGCCACCCGCGTCGGGCGCCTCGGTGACCGAGGTGACGCTGTGACTCACCGCCGGAGTGGGGGGCGTAGCGCTGGCGGTGTAGGCGAGACCCATGCCGATGCCGCCGATTGCCAGTGCGGAAAGCGCGAGCACGGTCAGTTTGGTCTTGACCATCGTGTTCCTCCTGTCCTAGCGGACCCCCGTACGGGGTCCGGTACGACCACGGTGCTGGTCCGAGGCTGTACCGGCGCTGAACGCGAAACGCCCGATCGTGCAACGTCTGGCCGCGCAGCGCGGCCCAAGGTTGCACGATCGGGCGAAACCGACAGAGTGGCGGCGCTCGCGGGTCAGTCGGTCCCGACGTTAAGTCGGCGCAGGAGCAGCGATACCGGGCACCAGCCGGTGGCGACCATCAGGAGCTGGTTGGCGCCGACCAGGGCGGGGATGAGCAGGAACCACCGGCTGATCGTCGCCGTCAGGAGTACGCCGAGCAGGGTGAAGGTACCGGCGAGCAGGAACAGGATTCGCTGCCTGCTCCAGCCGGCCGCTGACGGCGCGGCGCACGATGCGGTGCCGCGCGTGACGGGTACCGGCGTGGTCATGACGAGTGCTGCTTGGTCAGGGTCTCGAGGGCCGCGACAAGTCGGGTGCGGGCCTGCTCGGCTACCTGGCTCAGGCCCTGGTTGCCAGTGGCGGTCACCATGACGTTCGGATCCATCGCCTCGACCATCGTGTGGTGCTCGTCGACGGTGCGGACGACGACGTTGCACGGCAGCAGCAGTCCGATCGAAGGGTCCACGCCGAGGGCCTGATGGGCCAGCGGCGGATTGCAGGCGCCGAGGATCAGGTAGGGCGCCATGTCCTCGTCGAGTTTGGCTTTCAGGGTGGCGGCGACGTCGATCTCGGTGAGGATGCCGAAGCCCTGCTCGGCCAGCGCGGCACGCGTGCTCTCGACAGCCTCGGTGAACGCGGTGGGCAGGGTGATGCTGATTCCGTATTCGGTCATGGCCAGTCCCTTTCTCGGGGTCAGTGGGAGAAGCGGACGTCGGGCAGGACGCGGGCCAGCCACGCCGGACGGTGCCAGGCGCCGTGACCGGTGAGGCGCAGCACCACCGGCAGCAGGATCAGCCGGATGCACAGCGCGTCGAGGAACACCGCGACAGCCAAGATGATGCCCATTTCTTTGGGAGCGAGCGGCCCGGAGAGGGCGAAGGTGAGGAATACCGCGATCATAACCCCGGCCGCGGCGACCACGACGCGTCCGGACGTGCGCAGTGCCATCCGCATCGCATGTTGGGGGTCGCCGGTCAAGTCGTAGTGCTCACGCGCGGCTGACAGCAGGAACAGCGTGTAGTCCATCGCCACACCGGACAGCATCGCACCGAAGAACAGCGGGGCCCAAGCGTCGACGAAGCCCTGTGGCTGGAAGTTCAGCAGCCCGGCGAGGTGGCCCTCCTGGAAGATCCATTTCGCGACGCCGAACGCGGCACCGATCGAGGCTAGGTTGGTCACGACACCGACGAAGGCGATGAGTGGGCTGCCCAGCGCGAGCAGAAGCAATAGGAAACCGAGGCCGATCAGCAGCCCAAACACCACGGGGGTGCGGGAGGCCAGCGCCCTTTCCAGGTCGTAGTTTTCTGCCGCGGCGCCCCCGATCAGCGAGCCGATAGGCAGTTCGGCACGCAACCGCTCGATGGTGGCTCCGGTTGCGGGGGCCGAGGCGTCAGTGGTCGGGATCACCAGGGTCATCGTGCGGCCGTGGGACGTACCCGCTGGCATCGCGGCGGCCACGCCGGGGTCCGCTTTCAGGATCGAGATGACTCGCGGCTGGGCGCTGCTCGGGGTGAGCACGGACAGGGTGCCCGGTGCGCCCGGACCGAACGCGTCGACGACCTGGTTGTAGCCGGCGCGGGCGCTCTGGCTCTGGGGAATGATGGCGATGCTCGGCATGCCGGTCCGTAGCGAGGTGACGGGCCACGCGAGCAGACCGAGCGCGAGTAGGACCAAGCCGCCGGCGATCCACGGGCGGCGGTGCAGCAGCGCACCCCAGTGGTGCAGGGCGCGTTCCAGTCCGACGACCGAGTGGGGCAGGTGCAGGTGACCGTGCCTCGGCTCGGGTGTGCCGGCCAGGCGCTGAGTCCGCCGCGCCTCGCGGCCCCGCGCCCCGGGCAACCGGACGCGCCCGGAGTCGATCCGGCGGCCCAGTTTGCCGAGCACCGCCGGCAGCAGGGTGAGGGTCGCGGCGAGAACGGCGATCACCGAGAGCATGATGCCCAGAGCCATGCTGCGAAACGCCGGACTCGGCACCAGCAGCACAGTGGACAGCGACACCAGCACCGTCAGGCCGCTGAACGCCACCGCCTTGCCGGCGGTGCCCATCGTCTCGGCAATCGCGTCGACAGCAGCCTGGACCGGGTCGGGGTGGTCCTTGCGCCGGTGCAGCGCGGCTCGGAAACGCACGACGATGAACAGGGCGTAGTCGATGCCGAGCGCGAGAGCGAACATCAGCGCGAAGTTAAGTGCCCAAATGCTCACCGGCGCGATGTGGGTGGCCAGCACCAGCGCACCTGCGGCGCTGAGCAGACCGACCATGGTCAACATCAGCGGCAGGCCGGCGGCCACCAGGCTGCCGAAGGCGATCACGAGCACGACCATAGTGACCGGCCAGGACAGCACCTCGGACCTGATCATCGCGGAGTGGTTGACCTTGTTGAAGTCCGACCACAGTGCGCTGGAGCCGGTCAGGTCGACGGAGATGTGCGTGCTCGACAGCTTCGTGAGTGGCGCAGTCAGTTGATCGGCAGCCCGGACCATCTGGTTGGCGTCGGCCTTCGCGCCGCCCTGGATGATCGCTGTCCGGCCGTCCTTGGAGATGCTCAGGCCCGGTTGTGGCGCGACGACCGTGCTCACCCGAGGGTCCGCCGCCAGCAGCGCACTGGCCTTCGCGATCGTCTGTCGGGCAGCGGGGTCGCGAGAAATCGGACCTGCGCTGTCATGCACGACGACCTGCAATGCAGTGGAGTTCAGTCCTTGGAAATCCTTGGTGATGAGGTGGCGCGCCTGTACCGATGAGCTACCGCTGTCCTGCCATCCGGCACCGGACAGTGCCGACTCGACCTGTGGGGCAAAGGCGCCGAACACGCCGAGCACGATCAGCCAGGCAAGTAGGACGACCCGCAGGTGACTGCCGGTCCACGCCCCCAACCGCGCCAACCAGCCCGGTGCGCGCTGCTCGACGGGGGGCTGCTCAATGTCGCGAGTGGCAGTCGTAGTCACGCGTCTCCCTCACTGGATTCGGTGCGTTCACAGCCATCCGCCGGATGGGGGAACGACCTGGCAGACCACACTTTACGCATACCCTCCTAGGTATATCAAATTACCTACCGGGGTATCGGGTGGAGAAGAATAAGACGCCTCGCGGGCGCTCAGTGGCCGTCGGGCTCCTCGGCGTAAACGCGTGCGGCGTAGCGCTCAAGCGCGTCCCCGCAGGTGGCCAGCGCGGTTTCCGCACCGGCGCGCCCAGGCGCTCCGAACGCGTCGCGGGCGATGACCTTTCCCAGCCAGTTGACCAGCTTCTGGTGGTCGACCTCGTTCTCCTCCAGCTCGGCGAAGCTGAAGTGTTCGCTCGCAAACTCCTTGTCGATGTCGCGCAGGAAGTCCTGGCACTTGTCGACGATCTCCTCGTACTCGTCGTCTCGCGCGCTCTGAAACGCGGCGCGGACCTCGGCCTCGCCGAGCAGCGTGGTGGCGGTCATCAGCACTGCCGTCCCCGCCATGTCGATGATCTCGTGCCTGAGCTTGCGCAGTGCCCGCTCGGATGCAGTCCCGGCCGGCAACACCGCGACCGAGTTCTGCAGGTAGATGGCCCCGAGGCCCTTGAGCCGCCGCCAGACCGTGGCCCGCAGCCGGGTGGGTTCGGAGGGCACGCGGTAGACCAGCACGAGCCATCCGTAGCCCGGTTGCGCCGGTGCGGTCGGGGACGGCGCTGAGCCAACCATGAGCTGATCCTATGGGCGCCTGAGCTGCGCTCGGCACGTCGGCCGCTGTTCACCTCGGGGCCACCTCGCGCTCGCTGCAGCGCAAGCTCCGTCATTCATGGTTCGTAACGACCGTTAGGTCTGCCACGACACGGCACCAGGAATGAGGAGCGCTTTGATGATTGCCAGGTCTCGGTACCCGCTTGGGGTGCTAGCAGTGGGACTCGCCACCGCGGTGGCGCTCGCCGGGTGCAGTTCCACTAGCAAGCCGGCGGCAGCGGCCACGGCAGTTGGCGGCACTGCAACCCAGGGCCCAAGTTCGTCCGGCGCGTCTGTGAGCGCTCCCCACGTGCCCCTGGTGCTCTACGCCGCCGAGGGATACGACGCGGCGATGGCGAAGGCGTTCACCCAGACGACGGGTATCCAGGTGAAGCTGGACGACGACAGCACCGGCCCGCTGCTCACGAAGATCGAGGCCGAGAAGAACAATCCCCAGTGGGGCCTGCTCTGGGTTGACGGCGACACAGCGTTCGCGGCACTGGACAAGCAGGGACTGCTGCTGGATTATACGCCGAACGCCAGCTTCAACACCGTCGGTGCCAAACTGGTCCCCGCGGACAACTCCTACGCGCCCACGGGCACCACGGTGATGGCCGCGCTGATTTATAACTCGGCGAAGGTCTCGAGCGTTCCGCGCAGCTACAACGACCTGCTCGGATCGGCCTACCAGGGCAAGGTCGGGATGAACGACCCGTCCCAGTCCGGCCCGACGTACCCGTTCATCGCGGGCATCATGAACCAACTCGGCGGCCAGAGCGGCGGGGTCAGCGCCGGCGAGGCGTACTTCAGCAAGCTCAAGAGCAACGGTCTGCACGTCTATCCGACCAACGGTGACACGCTGCACGCGCTGGAGACAGGCCAGATCGATTACGGCCTCATCCAGAGCTCGGCGGCCACCGGCGAGACGATCAAGGTGAAGCCGACGTCCGGCTATGCACCGAAGATCGTTTACTTGCCGAAGTCGACGCTGCTTCCGGGCGTGATCGGCATCGCCAAAGGCGCCCCGGCCGCGGTGCAGGCGGAGGCGAAGATGTTCGTCGACTTCGTGCTGTCGCCCACCGGTCAGGCGGTCATGCAGGGCGGTGACCCCAACGGCGACTCGCTGTACTGGCCGGTCGTCAATGCGGTGAACGCGGTGCCGACGCTGCCGGCCTTTCCGACTGCGTACCAGAAGCTCGACCCGTACTACTGGGGTCCGCTGGAGAACCAGGTGAATACCTGGTTCGACACCAACATCAAGTAGCGAATGGCAGTCTCCACAGCGCAGCACGACGTGCCGGCCGGACCAACGGGTCCGGC
>JAYTRE010000318.1:0-9241 GCA_043746395.1 Pseudonocardiales bacterium | reverse complement strand
CGCGAGGATGGCCAGCGGCGCCCAGGTCAGCGTCGAGCCGATGGCAGACAGGGACTTGGAGAAGGCGTACCCCAGCAGGACGCACCCGGGTGCCCAGATGATGGCACCGGCGGCGTTCCACTTGAGAAAGGTGAGGTAGCGCATGCCGCTCATCCCGGCCATCGACGGAATCAGGGCGCGCAGCACGGCGGTGAGCCGCCCGAGCAGGACAGCCTTGCCGCCGTGGCGATGCAGGAACGCGTCGACCTTCGCCCAGCGGTGCTCGCCGACCCAGGTGCCCAGCCGGGAGCGGCGTAGCGGTGGCCCGAACCGCTTGCCCAGCTCGTAACCCACCGAGTCTCCGGCGATCGCGGAGAGCACGGCCACCACGATCATCACGCCCAGGTTGAGCCTGCCGTAGACCGGATTGCAGAACACGCCGGCGACGAGCAGCGCGGTCTCGCCGGGCAGCACCATCCCGACCAGGAGCGCGGCCTCGGCGAAGGCGAGGCCACCGGCGATGACGTACAGCCATGGGCCGGCCGCATCACCGATGGAGTTCAGGACGTGTTCGAACATCGTTGAATGGTGCCACGCCAGGCTGTGTAGCGGTGTCGTTGCGCCCGCATAGGGTGCCGCCATGTCGTCCGCTGTGACCGCACCGCGCCCGCTGGAGCGGCTGAGCGCAGCCCAGGCGCGGCGCATCGCGCTGGCGGCGCAGGGCTTCGCCGAGCCGCGACCGGCCGGCCCGGTCGACGCCCGGCACATCCGGCGGGTGCTGGCCCGGATCTCGATCCTGCAGATCGACTCGGTGAACGTGTTCTGCCGCGCCCACTATCTGCCGCTGTTCTCCCGGCTCGGGCCCTACCCGCGGGAGCTGCTCGACACCCTCAGCGGGCACACCGCGGGCCGGGTCCGGCGCGAGCTGTTCGAGTACTGGGCCCACGAGGCTTCGCTGGTGCCGGTTGCGCTGCAGCCGCTGCTGCGCTGGCGGATGGCGCGCGCTCACGCCGACGCGTGGGGCGGCATGGTGCGCATAGCCCGCGACAATCCCGGCCTCGTCGACGAGGTCCGCCGCCTCGTCGCTGACCTGGGGCCGGTGCGCGCGGGCGCCACCGGCAGCGCCCGGCCGGCCCGTCGCCCCGGCGACATGTGGAACTGGCACGACGGCAAGATTGCGCTGGAATACCTGTTCTGGGCTGGTGAGATCACGGCCGCCCGCCGGATCAACTTCGAGCGTCACTACGACCTGCCCGAGCGGGTGTTGCCGCCCTCCGTCCTGGCCCAGCCCACCCCGGCCGTCGAGGAAGCCCAGCGGGAACTCGTGCGGGTGGCCGCGCGGGCCTACGGGATTGCGACCGAGCCGGATCTCGGCGACTACTTCCGGCTGCCGCGTGCCGAATCCAAGGCGCGGGTGGCCGAACTTGTCACGGCGGGCGAGTTGCAGCCGGTGGACGTGGCGGGGTGGGGTGCGCCGGCCTACCTGTGGCCCCGGGCGCGCCGTCCCCGCCGCGTCGCGGCCCGGGCCCTGCTGTCCCCGTTCGACTCGCTGGTCTGGTTCCGGCAACGCACGCAGCGCCTGTTCGGCTTCCGCTACCGCATCGAGATTTACACCCCGGCGGTGCAGCGCCGCCATGGCTACTACGTGCTGCCGTTCCTGCTTGGCGACACGCTGGTTGCCCGGGTCGACCTCAAGTCCGATCGCCAGGCCGGCGTGCTGCGGGTGCAGGGTGCCTACCTCGAGCATGGTGCCGATCCGGGTTACGCCGCGGGCGAGCTCGCCGCCGAACTGGCGATCACGGCGACCTGGCTCGGGCTGGCCGGGGTAGTGGTCATGCCCCGCGGCGATCTTGCGTCGCAGCTCGCCAGGGCGGTCGGTGTCAGGGGCGCAGCAGCTGGGCGATCGCTGCGGTGAAGACCTCGGTGTGCCGGTCCACGTCCGCCTCGGTGGTCATAGGCGACATCAGCGCCATGTTGTGGAAGGGGGTCATCAGCACGCCCCGGTTGGCCAGGTAGACGTGCAGGTAGTCCTCCAGTTCACCGTCCGCAGCAGCGGCCGACTGCCCGCCGTTGCGCGGTGCCGGGGTACAGAACCGGTACTCCACGCGCGCTCCCAGCCGGCTCACCGTCCATGGCAATACGTAGTGGCCGATCACCGCCTCCACCGCGTCGCCGAAGCGGTTCGCCAGTGCGGTCATTGGCGCCCACGCATCGTCGGTGAGCACGTCTGCCAGCGTCGCGTGCATGGCGGCGACCGAGAGCGGGTTACCGGCCAGCGTCCCGCCGACCCCGCCCATGTCGACCAGATCGAGCTCGGGCATCGTCGCGATGCGCGCCGCCAGCTCCGCAGACAGGCCGTAGGCGCCGCAGGGCACTCCGCCGCCGATGGCCTTGCCGATCGTGACGATGTCCGGTTCGAGGCACCAGGCCCGCGTCGCGCCGCCCGGCCCAGCGGAAATCGTGTGCGTCTCGTCGTTGATCAGCAGCGTTCCGGTGGCGCGGGTCAGGGCGCGCACGCCGTCGAGGAAACCGGCCTCGGGCAGCACGATCCCGATGTTGGTCAGCGCCGGCTCCATCAGTACGCACGCCACGTCGCCGTAGGACAGCTCGCGGTGCAGCGCGCTCAGGTCGTTGTACTCGACGACACGGGTCGTGGTGGTCGGGTCGACCGGAGCCCCGACGTTGCCCTCCCGGGCCACCTGCCGCCCGTCCGTGTCGACCTTCACCAGCACCTCGTCCACGCTGCCGTGGTAGCAGTAGGAGTTGACGAGGATCTTGGGTCGGCCGGTGACGGCCCGGGACAGGCGGATCGCCCACCGGTTGGCGTCGGTGGCCGTCAGCGCGAAGCTCCACACCGGTAGGCCGAACCGGCGCGCGAGCTCCTGGCCCACCCAGGCGGCCTCGGTCGTCGGCATCATCGTGGCCAGCCCGCCGAGTTCCTCGATGCGGTGCCGGACGGCCGCGACCGTGGCCGCAGGCGAGTGCCCGGCCATCGCGCCGGTGTCGCCGAGGGCGAAGTCGACGTAGTCGTGGCCGTCGATGTCGCGGACGGACGCGCCGCGCGCGGTGTCGACGTAGAGCGGGAAACCGCCGGCCGCCTTGTTCATCCAGGTCATCGGGACGCCGCCGAAGAGGGCGGCCTGGGCCTGCCTGTACGCCTCGAGCGAGCGCGGATGCGTCTTGGCGAAGGTGGCCCGCTCGCGCAGTAGCAGCTCGCGCAGGCGGGATCGGTCGACGGGCGTGGCGGTCATGGGCGAGATTGCATCAGCACCGGCCGGATCGCGGCCGACCGGGTCGCCCGGTGACTGCCCCAGCATCGGGTGGCGCGGTAGTTTTGCACCATGCCAGCCGCCACTCCAGGCCGCCCGTTCGGGCGACTGCTGACCGCCATGGTCACTCCGTTCGACGCCGAAGGGGCGCTCGACCTCGAGCGGGCCGCCGGGTTGGCGACCTACCTCGTCGACGAGCAGGGCAACGACGGTCTGGTGGTGAACGGCACGACGGGAGAGTCGCCAACCACGTCGGACGCCGAGAAGGCCGAGCTGGTGCGGGTTGTCGTCGATGCCGTCGGCGATCGCGCCCACGTCGTGGCCGGGGTGGGCACCTTTGACACTGTGCACACCGTGCACCTGGCCGAGCAGGCCGCCAAGGCCGGCGCGCACGGCCTGCTCGTCGTGACGCCGTACTACTCCCGGCCGCCCCAGGCCGGGCTACTGGCCCACTTCCGCGCGGCTGCCGACGCCACCGAGCTGCCCGTCGCGCTGTATGACATCCCGGGCCGCACCGGCACGCCGATTCACACCGAGACGCTGATCGCGCTGGCTGCGCACGAGCGCATCGTGGCCGTGAAGGACGCCAAGGACGATGTCGTCGCCAGCGCGCGGGTGCTCGCCGAGACCGATCTCGCCTACTACAGCGGTACCGACGCGATGACCCTGCCGCTCCTGTCGATCGGCGGTGTCGGCGTGGTGGGCACGTCCACGCACTTTGCCGGAGCCGGCACCAGGGCCATGATCGAGGCCTACGAGAGCGGCGATGTGGGCGCGGCGCTGCGGCTGCACCGGCAGCTGTTGGCGATCTACACCGGCATCTTCCGCACCCAGGGCACCATCCTGGTGAAGGCGGGGCTGCGGCTGTGGGGCCTCGACGTCGGGTCGGTGCGCTCACCCCTGGTGGCGGCCACGGCCGCCGAGACCGCCCAACTGGCCGCGGACCTGGCCGCCGCCGGCCTGGCTGCCCGTCACGGTGAGTGACGCATCCCCACGGTGAGTGACGGCAGTTGGGCCGTCTCTGATCTTCGAGATATGTCACTCAACGGCGGGGAGCGCGGAGCCTCGGCGCGGGCTACCCGGTAACGGTTGAGTTCAGGGTTAAGGTCGTCCGGTGGCAGGAGCATCCGGAACGCGCACCCGTCCCACCGCTGGACGCTCCTCGTCGGCCAAGCGGCGCCGGCGCGGCAGGGCGCGCGCACACACCGGCCCCTTCGCGGCCCTGGGACGTGCCGTCGCGGCGATATGGCACGCGCTGGCCACCGTGGTGGGCGCGGTCGCCCGCACAGCCGGCCGCAACGCCGCCAGCGCCCGCGACCTCGATCCGGAGCACCGCCGCGACGGCGCCGCGCTGGGTGTCATCGCCCTCGGCCTGATCGCTGCCATGGCGGTGTGGTTTCACGCCGCTGGGCCGGTCGGGCGAGTGATCACGGACGGGTGCCGCGCAGCGCTCGGTAACGGGGCAGCGCTGCTGCCGATCGTCCTTGTCGCCGTCGGCGCGCACATGTTGCGTCAGGTCACCGATCCCCAGACGCGCGGGCGGCTCGTCGTGGGCACGCTCGCCCTGACGATTTCGGTCCTGGGACTGCTCGACCTGTGGGCGAACTCCCCCCAGGCCGCCCACGGGCGCGCCTACGCGGGCGGCCTGGTGGGCGCTGCCGTGGGCAATCCGCTGGCCCGAGGGCTGTCGGCCCCCGTCGCCGTGCCGTTGCTACTGGTCGTCGGAGCGTTCGGGATCCTGGTGGTCACCGCCACCCCAATCAGCGCGATCACCGGCTACCTCCGCGAGCTGATCACCGGCACGCCCGCCGACGACGGCACCGACGACGAGGACGTCGAGCCGGTGCGCAGGCGACGGCTGCGCCGGGCCGCTGGACTTGCCGGCGACACCGACCCGACAGAGCCGCCAGACCAGCCCGAAGCGCCGGAGTTCGACGCGCCGACACTCGAGGGCGGCGACGTGTCCGGCCCCCGGCCGCGCCGGCCGCGCCGACCGAGCGTCGCCGAACCCGATTTGCCGCCCATCACCCGGCCGGTGCAACTTGAGCTGTCCAACGGGGCCGGCATGTACACCCTGCCGTCGCTGAAGGACCTCGCCCACGGTGGCCCGCACCTGGAGCACACCAAGGCCAACGACGAGGTCATCGCCGCGCTGCAGCAGGTCTTCTCCGAATTCGAGGTGGACTGCGCGGTGACCGGGTTCAACCGCGGGCCGACCGTGACGCGTTACCAGGTCGAGCTCGGGCCCGCGGTGAAGGTCGAGCGCATCACCAACCTGACCCGCAACATCGCCTACGCCGTCAAGAGCGCGGAGGTGCGCATCCTCAGCCCGATCCCGGGCAAGAGCGCGGTGGGCGTGGAGATCCCCAACACCGATCCCGAGATCGTCATGCTCGGTGACGTGCTGCGCTCCCCGATCGCCCAGCGCGACCACAGCCCGATGCTGGTGGCGCTCGGCAAGGATGTCGAGGGCGGCTTCGTCGTCGCGAACCTCACCAAAATGCCGCACCTGCTCGTCGCGGGTGCCACCGGCGCCGGCAAGTCCAGCTGCATCAACACCCTGATCCTGTCGATCCTGACGCGGGCCACCCCCGATCAGGTGCGGATGGTCCTGATCGACCCGAAGCGGGTGGAGTTCGCGGCCTACCAGGGCATCCCGCACCTCGTCACGCCGGTGATCACCAATGCCAAGAAGGCCGCCGACGCGCTGCAGTGGGTGGTCCGTGAGATGGACATGCGCTACGAGGACATGGAGCATTCCGGGGTCCGGCACATCGACGACTTCAACCGCAAGGTGCACAGCGGCGAGATGGTCGCCCCGCCCGGATCCGAACGCGTCTACTCCGCCTACCCCTACCTGCTGGTCATCGTCGACGAGCTCGCCGACCTGATGATGGTCGCCCCCCGAGACGTCGAGGACTCGATCGTGCGCATCACCCAGCTGGCGCGGGCGGCCGGGATCCACCTCGTCATCGCGACCCAGCGGCCGTCCGTGGACGTCGTCACCGGCCTGATCAAGGCGAATGTCCCGTCCCGGCTGGGCTTCAAGACGTCCTCGGTGACGGACTCTCGCGTCATCCTCGATCAGCCCGGCGCCGAGAAACTGCTCGGCAAGGGTGACGCGCTGTTCTTGCCGATGGGTGCCGCGAAGCCGGCGCGGATGCAGGGGGCGTTCGTCACCGACGCCGAGATCCACTCGATCGTCGCGCACTGCAAGACCCAACTGCAGCCCAGCTATCGGGAGGACGTGACCGCGCCGCAGGCGGTGAAGAAGGACATCGAGGAGGACATCGGCGACGACCTCGATCTTTTCCTGTCGGCCGTGGAGTTGGTGGTCTCGACGCAGTTCGGCTCGACCTCAATGCTGCAACGCAAGCTGCGGGTGGGTTTCGCCAAGGCCGGTCGGCTGATGGACCTGATGGAGTCGCGCAGCATCGTCGGCCCGTCGGAGGGCTCCAAGGCGCGTGAGGTGTTGGTCCTACCTGATGAGCTGGCCGGGTTGCTGTACGCCCTACGTAACGGTGGCGGGGCCGACGACCTGATCCCCGCCGAGGGCGAGGACAACGAGGACCTGGGCGGCCCGGACGCGGCGGCCAGCTGACACCAGCGGCGCTCACCAAAAAGGCGCCCAGCCAAACTGGCGGGCGCCTTCGTGGTGAGCTACTGGTTCAACGTCTGCGGGTGAGGTGGCGTGCCGCATAGAACATGCGGTGCAACGTGAGCGAGTGGCGGCCGGGCTGGCGGTGCCTGCCGACGTAGCTGTCCTCGTCCGCCACCACGACGGACGGTGCCCAGCTGCGGTAGCCGATCTGGTCGATCCGGTCTGCAGTGGTCACGATCATCACCTCCTGTGGTACGGAAGGTAGCGTCTGTGAACCGTGGGACGGGTGAGGCGCGCGGGAGTGTCGTGGTCAGAGTTCCAGAAGCATGCGAGTGTTTCCCAGCGTGTTCGGCTTGACGAATTCCAGGCCCAGGAACTCCGCGATGCCGGGGTCGTAGGAACGCCGCAGCGCATCGTAGGTATCGGGGTCGACGGGCGCGCCCTCGATTTCCACGAAACCGGCCCGGGCGAAGAACGCGGTATGGAAGGTGAGCGCGAACAGCCGGCTCAGGCCCAGCTCGCGCGCGGTGCTGATGAGCTCCGCGAGCAGGTCCGCGCCGATACCCGCGCCACGGTGGTCGGGGTGCACCGCGAGGGTGCGAACCTCGCCCAGATCGGCCCACAGCACGTGCAGCGCTCCGCAGCCCACCACCGCTCCGGCCACCTCGGCGACGCGGAAGTCCTGGACGTCCTCGTACAGCGCGACGAGCTCCTTGGCCAGCAGCTTGCGCCCGGAGCCGGCGTAGAGATCGACAAGGGACTTGATGGCCGGCACGTCGGCAGTGCGGGCGCGGCGCACGTGCACGGTCACGACCGCACGGTATCGGGTCGCCGCCAGCGGCCCTCGGCAGGTGCCGAGGGCAATGAGGCCGCCCGGCACTCGGTCCGGTGACGGCGGCCCGGCGCTCGTGCCCGGGTACCCTGCTGACGTGTCACGCGCTGTCAGTCTCGTCACCCTGGGCTGTGCCCGCAACGAGGTGGACACCGAAGAATTGGCCGGGCGGTTGGGGGCAGCTGGCTGGGTGATCGCTGATCGCGACGCCGCCGCCGACGTGATCGTGGTCAATACGTGCGGCTTCATCGATTCGGCGAAGAAGGACTCGATCGACACCGTCCTGGCCGCCGCCGACACCGGCAAGAAGGTGGTCGCGGTCGGCTGCCTCGCCGAGCGTTACGGCGCCGAGCTGGCCGCCTCCCTTCCGGAAGCCGACGCGGTGCTCGGCTTCGACTCCTACGCCGACATCGCCGCCCGCCTGGACGACGTTGCCGCCGGCCGCGCACTGGTGCCACACACCCCGCGGGACCGCCGTCGCCTGCTGCCGATCGCGCCGGCGCACCGGCCCGTCGCGGTGGCCGAGGTGGCCGTCCCGGGACATGCCTGGCTACCCAGCGGTACGCAGCGCGCCCGCCTCGACGATGCCCCGGTCGCCTACCTCAAGCTCGCCTCCGGCTGCGATCGGCGCTGCACGTTCTGCGCCATCCCGTCCTTCCGCGGCGCCTTCGTCTCGCGTCCGCCGACCGAGGTGCTCGCCGAGGCGGCCTGGCTCGCCTCGACCGGCGCCCGGGAACTGGTCCTGGTCAGCGAGAACTCCACCTCTTACGGCAAGGATCTCGGTGACCTGCGGGCCCTGGAGAAACTGCTCCCAGAGCTGGCTGCCGTGGCCGGCCTCGAGCGAATCCGGGTGTCTTACCTGCAGCCGGCCGAACTGCGCCCGTCGCTGCTCGCTGCGATCGCCGCAACTGCGGGAGTAGCGCCCTACTTCGATCTGTCCTTCCAGCACGCGAGCCCCACCGTTCTGCGCCGGATGAAGCGCTTCGGATCCTGCGAGTCGTTCCTGGACCTGCTCGCCCGGATCCGCACCCTCGCCCCCGAGGCCGGCGCCCGCAGCAACGTCATCGTCGGGTTCCCGGGCGAGACCGAGGCCGATGTGGCGGAGCTCGAAAAGTTCCTCACCCTTGCCCGCCTGGACGCGATCGGCGTCTTCGGCTACTCCGACGAGGACGGCACCGACGCGGCCGGGTTCGACGACAAGCTGGCAGCCGAGGAGATCGCGGAGCGCGTCGAACGGATCTCGGCGCTGGCGGGGGAGCTGATGAGCCAGCGGGCCGAGGACCGCATCGGGTCCCGGCTGGAGGTCCTGGTCGAGGAGACCGGCGACGAGGTCGTGGGCCGGGCAGCGCACCAGGGTCCGGACGTCGACGGTGCGACCCGCCTGCTCGGCGGCGACGGCCTGACCCGCGGTCAGCTCGTGGCCGCCGTCGTCGTCGACTCAGAGGGGGTGGACCTCGTCGCCGAGGTCCGGGGTACGGGGTGGTGAAGCCGCCACCGCTCGCCGACGACCCCATCGCCGATCCGCCGAGTGCGGTCTCGGCCTGGAACATCGCCAATGCC
>JAYTRE010000317.1:0-4548 GCA_043746395.1 Pseudonocardiales bacterium | reverse complement strand
CGCCTGCCTAGTTCAGGAATTGTGATTCTTGTCCTGGACGACGCCCACCGAATCGGGTCCGCACTCGCGGATTGGCTCAGATTCGTCCGCGATCGAAGGGTCCCACTGCTCGTCGTAGGCACAGTTCGCACCCCAGAACAGGCGCCGATCGAGGGCCACCACGTTCTGCGCCTCGGCCCGCTGGATGCTGAACAGACCCGGGAATTGGTCGGTGCGGAACGGGCCACCGAGCTGTTCATCCGGTCCGCCGGCCATCCGTTGTTCCTAACCGAACTTGCCCTCTCCCGGACCGACGATGGACTACCCGCCTCCCTCGTTGAGGCGGTGTCACGCCGTTGCGATGCGCTCGGTCCGGCCGGGGACACATTGCGTAGTGCCGCGGTCGTGAGCGGCCGGCTGGATCCCGACCTGTTGGCCGCCGTTCTCAACCGACCGGCGCTGGAAATCCTCGACGATGCCGAACTCGGGGTGCGGCATCAATTGCTGCGTGACGATAACGGTGTCTTCCATTTCCGGCACGCCCTGGTGCGGGATGCGCTCTCGGCAACCGCTGGCGTCGGACGCGCGGCATGGCTGCACCGCCAGGTCGCCCGAGTCCTCGCCAGGCGTCCCGACGCTGATCCCGTCGAGGTGGCAGACCACGCGCGCCGCGGTGGTGACTTGGAACTTGCCGCCGCGTCCCTGCGGGGGGCTGCGGCCCGGGCGGCCGAGCGGTTCGACCATGCGACCGCCGAATCGCTGCTCGACGACGCCCTCAGCCTGCACGATGATCCGGTTGCATGGCTCGACCGCGCCCGGGTGCGCACCAGGCGCGGCCGGTACGCGGCCGCATATGAGGACGTCGAGATGGCACGCCCAATGGGTGCCAGCGCTCTGGAAGTCGGCGCTTGGGCCTCGTACTTCGACCGCCGCTTCGATCAAGCGATCGCCTTCGCAGCAGACGGTGCGACCATCGCGGAAGACGACGCCATGCGAGCCAGGTGTTTGACGGTGGCGGGACGAACTCATCACGCCGCGGGCGATCTCGCGACGGCCGAACGTCTACTCCTGAGCGGCGCGGCGGGTTCGGCCGGCTCGGACCGCCTGATGGCCAGCGCGTGGCTTGGCGTGCTCAGGTCGCACCAGAGCCGCCCGGCCGAAGCATTGGCACTGCTCCGCCCAGCCACCCGACCCGAACTGAGCGTCGAGCACACCTCAGCCATCCTGCACGCATTGCTGTTCACCGGGCATGCCCATGCGTTGTCAGGTCACCCGGCGGCAGCGCTCGCGGCGTTTAGCCGGTACAGCGATGAGGTCGAGCGGCGGGACGTGAGTCGGTTCCAAGGTCGTGGCAAGAACTTCGCCGGTTGGGTGCTACGCAACATTGGCGCAGCGGCTGAGGGCGAGACCTACCACCAGGAGGCGCTCGCGATTGCCGCGAATCAAGAAGGACCGGAAACGAGGGTCGCCGCGCTGGAGGATTGTGCCGAAGCCCGCCTCAACGTGGGTGACATCGGTGCGGCCGCCGCTCTGCTAGAGCAAGCTCGGGCGGCCCTGCATGGCGACATGGTCTTCGGCTGGCGGCTGGGCTTCAAACTCGAACTGCTGCAAGCGCGATTGGCGCTGGCCCTTGATGATCCGCGCTCCGCACTGGATTCCTCCCGTGCGCTGGCGCTGCGGGCCGGAAATCTTGGAGTGCCCAGGTATGCCGGTGTCGCGGGCCTGGTCGCGCATCGGGCGATGGCGGCACTTGGGGAACCGGTCGACCTCGACGTGGTCGAGGCCAACCTGGCCGTCGTCGAGAGTTCAGTCGAATTGGAAGCCTGGTGGTGGATCGGGGAAGCTGCTGCCACACACCGAGTGCCGCGTTGGGTGGACCGGGCAGCGAGGGCGGCAGTGTCGTTGAGCAGCCGGGCTGGGCATCGGGGCGACGCCCTCCTAATCGCGGCCGCGCCGATTCTGGAGCGGTGGCGGATTTCGGCCGACCAGTGATCAATTCGTCGCGCTGAGAATTATCAAAGGCACGACCAACGATGGTGCGCCGGCCAGGGCGGCCACACATAGTTGCCTCAATTCGGCTCGACGGTCGACATCTAGGTTGGCAACGAAGGGCGCCAGGTGCGCCATCCCAAGTCGCCAAGTCGCAAGCTCAGCGGCCGAATGGACACCCACTTCCACCGAATGGACGTTCACCTCGACTCGGTCGTAGCCTGCAGAGCGACCCAACTGCGCCAGCCTCGCCGGATCGTCGACCTTGGGCTCGGTGTCGGTTTTGAGCCGCACGTACCAATCGGGCACCCTGAGGCCGAAGGCGATGGCGGTCTCGTCGACCAACGCTTTGGCCGGGTGCGTCCACCCACTAAGGAAAGCACTGGCAACCACAGCGGGTGCCACGCGTCGGCATTCGATCAGAGCCGCGCTCGGGTCCGGCAGATGGCCAAGGCAGCAAGCCGCAATAACCAGATCGAAAGAGCCACTTGCGAACGGCAACGACATTGCGTCGGCGACGAGCGCCACGTCCCAACCCGAGCCCACCTCGAGCATGGCCGGCGCCGCATCGACCCCGACCACCCAGCCGGCGCCGGCGGCCCGGGCAACCCTGGCAGCGGCGCCCGTGCCGGTGCCCAGATCCAGCACCCGCGAGCCGTTCAACCCCGGCATTGCCGTTGACACCAGCACCCGGGCCATCGCCTCGTACGCCGCACTCGGACCGTGTGCCCAAGCGGCCGCGGATTCGTTGTAGGCCGCCCGCATCTCCGATCCGGTCACGGACACTACGGCGACCAGCTCATCGCGCCAACAGTCCGGCTCCGGCCAATGCCCGCTCCTGCCACCAGGCCAATTCGTCGTCCATCCCGCCGAATGCCTTCTCCCATCCGAAGTGCACCAGTCCCCCAAGCAAACTCAGACCGAGTTGCCGGTCCCACCATGGCTCGGTCTGGACGTCCCTCGACTCCAGCGACGCACGATACGCATCGATTGACGCCTCCTTAGATTGGGGCAGGCGACGACAATTGATGGCCAGATACCACGCCAGGTCCGAGGTCGGAGCCCCCCGGCCCGACGACTCCCAGTCGAGAATCACCGTGCGACCATCCGGAGTTGCTCCCAGATTGTCCAGTTTGAAGTTGCCATGGACGAGCGTTTGCGGAGTTGGGTCGAGCGCGACCACCAGCGGCCCAGGATCTTGCGTCAATGGTGTAACGACGGCAGCGGCCGCTGGTGCCACCTTCGCGAACAACGGCCAGCCCTCCCCGACAAGCCTCGGCACCAAATGATTCGACCCGAGTTCCGCCTCGCGACGAGACATTGCAGGAGACAACTCGAGGTAACGGCGGGTCGCCGTCACAATGTCGATCTCCGGTCCGGCCTGCCAGAAACGGGCATGCAATTCGGCCATGTGGTCGAGGAATTGCAGATGCTGGCTCAGGGACACGACTCCGTCGTCCACCGGCAACAGCGACGACGCTACGTCGCGCATCAGTAGGGCGGTCACTTCCACACCATCGGGGACCCGGCGGCCGACCCCAACGGCGACAATCGGCTGATCGAAGCAACCCGGTAAGTCTCGAAGCAGTCCGCGACGCCAAAGTTCAAGAGTGACTCCGCCGTCCACTCCGGCGGCCCTCATCGTCCAGTCCCGCGTGACGTCTAGGTACTTGACGACGAAGTACTCGTCATCGATCAAGACTCTTTCCAGATCGGCCCCAGATTTCCCGGCGCCATCGGCCATCGGGCGCCGCTCGGTGACACCGGCCAGCAGAGCAGACAGGTCCAGAACTGCGGGCGCATTACGACCATCAGACACGGGAATGAACCGGCGCGTCGTAGGCGGCTTGAGCTGCCTGAATCTCGGCCAGTCGGGACGCCGGCCAACGACCGCCGCACATCACGGTGTCCGAGGTGATCTGGTCCGACTCGATCGTGAGGATGTGCATGTGGTGCGCGGCGTGAGGTACGCCGTTCTCGACCCAGGTGAGCAGATATCTGACCACTTCCCCGCCGCTGATGGGCGAGCGCTCGATCTCCTCGAAACGTCCCGGGTCAGCGAACCAGTCGGCGTACTCTTCGCGAATTGCCGCCGGCCCCTGCTTTCGGAACCGCCAACCAGGTGTCGTCGCGTCCAGCACGGCGTTCGGCGACCATACGGCGCACGAAGCCATCGCGCCGTTCTCGACGGCAGTCAGGAAATCGTCGACAGGTGAATCGCTCAAGACGATCACATCCTTCGCTCAAGAACCGCATCGCGGGATCGGTGCCGAGATCGGATCCAGCGTCCGCCCCATGCCTTGCAGCGATCTTGCAACGGCTTGTCAAGCGCCGCGCAACTCCGCGCCCAACGCCACCGCAGCGGCCAGCGCGGCTGCCCGCGCCGCGGCGACTTCGGCCGGTTCGAGCGTATGGTCCGGCGCCCGGAACCGCAGCGCGAAGGCCAGCGACTTGAGTCCGGCCCCCACTTGCTCGCCCTGATAAACATCGAATAGTCGCACCGACTCCAACAACGGTCCTGCTCCCGCGGCCAGCGCTGCGCCCACGAACGCTGCGGGCAGGTGCGCCGGAACGACCAGA
>JAYTRE010000316.1:0-1651 GCA_043746395.1 Pseudonocardiales bacterium | reverse complement strand
GCGTACTCGGCCATGTCGAGCGGGGTGCGGTGGGCCGAGACGACCCGGACCTCATGTGCCACGTCGAATTCGGCCAGCGCCTCGGCGGCCGCGCTGAGTACCGACCAGTCCGAGTCGCTACCCATGATGACGCCGACGCGGGGCTCAGTCACGACCGGCTCCGTTCACGAGGTAGTCGGCTGCGGCGCGCGCTCGGCCCCGGACGTCGTCGAGATCGGATCCGAGCGCGGTCACGTGTCCGACCTTACGGCCAGGACGGAATGCCTTGCCGTACAGGTGAATCTTCACATCGGGCCAGCGGGCCAGGCAGTGATGCACCCGCTCGTCGAGCGCCTTGGGCACGACGTCATCAGGGCCACCGAGCAGGTTCGCCATGACGACGACGGGGGCGGTGCACGCCGTGGCGCCGAGCGGGTAGTCGAGCACCGCACGCAGGTGCTGCTCGAACTGCGAGGTGCGCGATCCCTCGATGGTCCAGTGCGCGGAGTTGTGCGGACGCATCGCGAGCTCATTGACGAGCAGCTCGCCCGCGGTCGTCTCGAACAGCTCGACGGCGAGCACGCCGGTGACCCCGAGTTCGGCGGCGATGCGCAGTGCGAGCTGTTGCGCGCGGTCGGCCAGCTCTAGCGGCAGGCCGGGGGCCGGGACGAGCACCTCGACGCAGATGCCGTCGGCCTGCACCGTCTCCACGACGGGCCACGCCGCCCCCTGTCCGAACGGGGACCGCGCGACGTCGGCGGCGAGTTCCCGCGCGATGTCCACCCGCTGCTCGGCGAGCAGCGGGGTGCCTGCTGCCATTACCTCCTGCGCGTCGGCCGGCGAGTCGACGACCCAGACGCCCTTGCCGTCGTAGCCGCCCCGGATCGTTTTCAGCACCAGCGGCCAGCCCACGGCTGCCCCGAACGCCTCGAGCGCCGACGCGGGGTCATCGGCGGCGGCGAGGTTCACCCACTGCGGACAGGCAATGCCCAGCTCGGCAAGCCGTTCCCGCATCGCCGCCTTGTCCTGGGCGAACCGCAGGGCCGCGGCACCCGGATGCACGAGCACCCCGTCGGCGGCCAGCGCGGCGAGATGCTGGTTGGGCACGTGCTCGTGGTCGAAGGTCACGACGTCGCAGCCGGCCGCGAAGGCCCGCAGGTCGGCGAGGGACCGGTAGTCGCCGACGACCACCTGCGCCGCGACGAGGGCGGCCCCGTCATCGGCGGACTCGGCGAGCACGCGCAGCGACTGCCCGAGCCCGATCGCCGCCTGGTGGGTCATGCGCGCCAGCTGCCCGGCGCCGATCATGCCGACGACGGGGAGTCCGGTGCGGGCGTCCACGACATCCGAGCGTAGGGCACGCCACGGTGGGCTCGACGTCCCCCGGCAGCTCGATGAGAACCGGCTTGGCGGGCAGCGGGCGCGGCGAGCCGCCCCGGGTAGGCTCGGCGTCCATCATGGCCACCACCTCGGCGTCGATGTCGCTGCGCGAGCACCTGCGCAATACCAGCCGGATCCTGCTCAAGGAGATCGCGGCGTTCGGCGTGATCGGCATCCTGGCCATGGCCATCGACCTGGGCATCTTCAAATGGCTCGCCGACGGCGGCGCGCTGAAGGCCAAGTGCGTCTCGACGATCGTCTCGACGACCTTCGCCTACTTCGGTAACCGGTA
>JAYTRE010000315.1:0-5945 GCA_043746395.1 Pseudonocardiales bacterium | reverse complement strand
GCAGCCTGCTGGGCGGCCTACATCCTGCTGTCCAAGCGGGTCGGCTCGGCCTTCGCCCAGCTCGACGGGCTGGCCATTGCCCTCGGCGTGGGGACGCTGCTCGTGCTGCCCGCTGGGATCGCCGAAGGCGGCTCGGCGTTGCTGCGGCCCGAGGTGCTGGCCGGTGGCCTCGTGGTCGCGCTGCTCTCGTCGCTGATCCCGTACTCGTTGGAGATCGTGGCCCTGCGCCGGCTGTCGGCCTCGGCGTTCGGCTTGCTGATGAGCTTGGAGCCCGCCTTTGCCGCGCTCGCGGGCGTCCTCGTGCTCGGCGAGCCGCTGAGCAGGGTACTGCTGCTCGCTCTGCTGATGGTGGCGGCCGCGAGCGTCGGCACGAGCATCACCGCTCCGCGGCGGCCGTCCGACGCCGAACTGCTTGGATGAGCCCGATCGCGAGCGCCTGCGCGAACATCGACGACCCGCCGTAGGAGACGAACGGCAGCGGCAGCCCCGTCACCGGCGTCAACCCGAGGTTCATCCCGATGTTCTGGAAGGCCTGAACCGCGAACCAGCAGACGATGCCGGCGGCCACCAGCCGCCCGGCGGTGCCGGCCTTCCGGGCGATGCGTAGCCCGCGCCAGCACAGCACCCCGAACAGCGCGATGATCACCCCGCCGCCCGCTAGCCCGAACTCTTCGCCGGCGACCGAGAAGACGAAGTCGGTCCGCTGTTCGGGGACGAACCCGCCGTTGGTCTGCGGCCCGCGGAACAGGCCGGTGCCGAACAGGCCGCCGTGGGCGATCGCGATGTGCGCCTGCGTCACGTTGTAGGCCGCGCCCTGGGTGTCGCGGCCAGGGTGGGTGAAGGTGACGAAGCGCTCTAGCTGGTACTCGGCGAGCAGGCCGGTCTTGACCGCGAGCACCGCCGTGACCACGCCCAGCAGCAGCAGGCCGATGAGCCAGCGGGCGCGGACCCGGG
The DNA here is from genome assembly GCA_043746395.1 of Pseudonocardiales bacterium. Taxonomy (GTDB): domain Bacteria; phylum Actinomycetota; class Actinomycetes; order Mycobacteriales; family Jatrophihabitantaceae; genus JAYTRE01. The sequence continues at coordinate 4,991 of JAYTRE010000315.1, read as the reverse complement.
CCGCGACAAGCACCCCGAACGCCGCCGCCGCGAGCACCATCGCCGAACCCAGGTCCGGCTGCAACATGATCAACGCCAGCGGCACGCCGATCAGCCCGAGTGCCAGCAGCACGTCCGGCGTGGTGGGCGGCCGGTCGTCGTCACGCGCGGCGGCGCGGTGGGCGAACAGCACTGCCGTGCCGACGATCAGCCCGAGCTTCATGAACTCCGACGGCTGCAGCTCGAACCCGGCACCCACCCGGATCCAGGCTCGGGCGCCGTTGACGGAGCTGCCCACCGCGAGCACGGCGACTAGCCCCAGCAGGCTGGCGAGGTAGACGACGGGGCCGAACAGCCGGAGCAAGCGGGCATCCAGTCGGGAGGCGGCAAGCATGAGCACGGCGGCGATGGCGATGTTGAACAGGTGCCGGTACAGGTAGAACTGCGGGTCGCCGCCTGCCGCGCGCTGCAGATCCCGGGTCGCGGCCCACACGAGCACCGCCCCGATCAGCGCGAGCGCCAGCGCGCTCGCGGTGAGCACCCAGTCCGAGCGTTGCGTGCGGCGCCCGAGCTGGCTCAGGGCCGGGGTGAGCGAGAACGGTGCGCGGGGGTCGCGCGCGAGCAGGGTCATCGACTGCGCCCGGTGAGCGTCGGCAGCGTCGTCTCCGGGCGGGAGTGCGGGATCACCGCGGGACCGCCCACGCCCAGCAGGCCGTCCCAGATGCGCTTGAGCATCGGGCCGGCCGCCGTGGCCCCGGTGCCGGCCTGTTCGACGATGCCCACCACGACGAAGCGGGCCCGCACGGCGCCGCGGGCATCGGTGCTGACCGGGCCCCAGGTCGCCAGCCAGGACGTGTCGCCATGGCCGAACACCTCCGCCGTGCCCGTCTTGCCGCCGATCAGGTCACGGTAGGGGGAATTGAGGTAGGCGAAGGCGCCGGACACCGCCCAGCCGCGGCTAAACGACAGCGAGCTCGCGATGTAGTTGCGCACCTGCTGGCTCACCGGCACGGTGTTGCGGACCGCGGGTGTGATCGTGCGCACCACCCGGCCGGCACCGTCGACGACGGCCCGGCCGAGCGTGGGTGCGAAGATGCGGCCGCCGTTGACGAGCGAGGAGTAGGCCACCGCCAACTGGAGCGGCGACATGGTGGTCTCGCCCTGGCCGATGGCCATGTCGGCGTTGTCGCCGGCACGGTAGCGCCAGCCGTCGGTGCAGTTCTCCTTGGCGAGCGCGGTGAGATAAGCGCGCCGGGTGGGCGGGTTGACGGTGGGGAACCCGGCGGCGGCATCGGCGCAGTACCGGGCCTTGTCAGCGGTCCATCGTGCCAGGCGCGAGGCGCGGTCGGCGAAGCTGCCCGAGGCCTGCTCGCCGGCCGGCAGGTCGACGCCGGGAGCCGTGCCGACGCCGTAGGCCGCGGCCATCCGCTGCAGATACTCGGCGGGACTGCGGCCGGCGGCCACGCGCGCCTGGTCGGCGTAGTACTCGGCGGCCGCGGGTGCGTAGAAGAACGTGTCGCAGGAGTAGCCGAGCGCGTCGCGCAGCGACAGCGGGTAGGCGAAGGACTCGCGGTCGTAGTTGGTCTTGACCCGGCCGTCGATCGACAACGAGCCAGGGCACGGGTAGGTCCCGTTGAGCGAGATCTCGCCGTGCATCACGTCCGAGGAGGCGGTGATCAGCTTGAACGTCGAGCCTGGCGCGTACTGCCCGGCGATGGCCCTGCTCAGCAGGGGATCGTTCGCCGCCGGTGCGGTGAGCTTGGCGTAGTCCGCAGTGGAGATCCCGCCGACGAACAGCTGCGGATCGTAGGTCGGGTAGCTCGCCGCGGCGATGATCCGCCCGGAGTTCGGGTCCATGACCACGACTGCACCGGCTGTGGCGAGCTGGCCCGTGGCGCGTGAAGCCTGGATCTGCTGCACCAGCGAGCGTTCGGCGAGCCGCTGGACGTCAGCGTCGATGCTCGTGATCAGCGTGTCGCCCGGGACGGCGGGCACGGTAGGGCCCGGGCCGACCACCTCGCCCTGCGGGTCGAGTGAGACCAGTTGCGTGCCGTCCGTGCCGCGCAGCACGGCGTCGTACTGCTGTTGCAGCCCGCTGCGCCCGATGGTGTCGGCGTCGGTGAGCGCGGCGTCGTTCGCGAGGTCGGCGGCCGTGACCAGCCCGGTGTAGCCGAGCAGCTGAGCCGCCAGCGAACCGCCCGGGTAGTTCGGCAGCGTGACGGTCGCCACGGCGACGCCCGGGAAGTCTTCCCGGTGCTCGCTGACGGTGAGCACGGCGGCCGTCGTGGCGTCGACCGCTACGGGCACCGGCTGGTACGGCTGCCCTGTCCAGCACGGGGCCGGGACAGTTGGCGAACAGGGCTGGATCTCCTGTGCCAGCGTCAGCGCGTCGACGCCGAGCAGGACGGCCAGCTTCGACAGCACCGCCGCCCCGTGGTCGGGCAGCGCCTGCAGCGTCTGGCGGTCGACGGTGAGAACCCGCGCGAAGACGTTGTCCACCAACGGCCGGCCGCGGGCGTCGAGGATCGCGCCCCGCGGCGCGGGCACGATGATCGTGCCGGGGTACACGCTTCCGGCGAGCTGGAGGGGCTTGTGCCGATCGAGCAGCTGCACGTAGTACAGGCGCCCGAGGAGCGTCAACACCATCGACGCGACCAGCGTCGCGATCACGCTCAGCCGTCGCCGGTCGGGGTCGCGGCGCCTAGCCACCGCTGGGCCCCGGTCTCAGCTCGGCGAGCTGCGGCTGCACGGCGCGAAGCGTGTCGGTGCGCAGGAACGCCCGCACCGCCGGCACGACTGCGAGAGCTAGCAGCCCGTCGAGCACGCCAGCGGGAACCAGTTGCCGCAACGCCAGCCAGGCCGTCGCTCCCCCGCTGTGCACCAGCGTGAGCAGCAGCGTGGCCACCGCCGAGGCCGCGGCGCACACCAGCGCGGCGGTCAGCGCGTCGGCACGTACCCCGCGGCGGTCAGCGAGCGCCCCGGCCAGCACGCCGACGCCGAGCCAGGTCAGGGCGAGCAGCCCGGCCGGGTGGTAGGAACCGAGGTCGGCGCCCAGCCCGCAGACGAAGCCGAACGCCATCCCCGACCCCGGGCCGTCGACCAGGGCGACGGCGGCGACGAGCACCGCGGGCAGGCTGGCCGGGATGGGCAGGGCGAGCGGGGCGACGAGCGTGGCTTGCAGCAGCAGCGCGGTGATGATCGCGGCAACCGTGGCGACGATCCGGATGCGCATCAGTGCCCGGCCTGGGCGACCGGCTGCGAGCGCGCCGGGCTCAACGGGGCGCGGGTCGCGGGCTGCCCACCGGCGAGGATGACGCCGACCAGGTCGAGCCCCGTTGCCGGCGCGGTAGGCGTGACGTCCGCGCGGGTGGTGGTGCGGTCCGCGGCCGTGGCGACCGAGGACACCGTGCCGACCGACAGCCCGGCGACGAAGCTGGTGGCACCGGCCGGGCCGGTCACCAGCCGGTCGCCGACCTGGACGGCCGCTGCCGGGTCCAGTGGCACGAAGGTGAAACCCGCGCTGCCGTTTCCGGTGGCGATGCCCACCTGCCCGGTGCGGACGTCACGCACGCCGACGCCCGAGCCGGGGTCGGCGCACAGCAGCACCACCGCGCTCGACGGGTCGGCGTACAGCACCCGTCCCACCAGGCCGTCGCCGTCGGTCACGCTCTGGTCGACGCGGATGCCGCTGCTCGTGCCGACGTCCAGGGTCACCGTCCAGTCGAAGCCCTGCCCCGGTCCGAGGGCGATGACGCGGGCGGGCACGATCCGCTCGCCGCGCCGATCGGCACTGCGCTGCAGCGCTGCCAACTGGCGCTGCGTCGCCCGGTCCGCGGTGCTCGCGGCGAGCTCACCGCGCAACACGGCGTTCTCGTGGCGCAGCCTGGCGATCGTCGCGGTGGCACTGCCCGCGGACGGGAGGCCCTGCGCGAAGCGCCGCACCGGTCCGAGCACCGCGTCGCTGCCGCGGTACAGGGCACCCAGTGCCCCGCGTACCCCCGAGTGGGCCGGCCGCAGTCCGGACCCGCCCAGGTCGAGGGTGATCAGGCAGGCCGCCACCCCCGCGAGCACGAGCGCCGCGATCCGTTGCCTGCGCGTCAGCCGTCGCATGCCGGACTCGCTCAGCGGCGGTGGCCGTCGACGACGACCTTCTGCAGCTGGTCGAAGTGCTCGATGACGGTGCCGGTACCGAGCACCACCGAGTCGAGCGGACGGTCGGCGACGAGTACGGGGATGCCGGTCTCATGCTGCAGCCGGGCGTCCAGGCCACGCAGCAACGCCCCGCCGCCGGTGAGCACGATGCCGCCGGTGACCAGGTCGCCGGCCAGCTCAGGCGGGCAGCGGTCCAGCGTGCCGCGGACCGCCGCGACGATGCGCGCGATCGGCTCGTCCATGGCCTTGCGCAGCTCGTCGCCGGAGATGCTGACGTTGCGCGGCAGCCCGCTTCCGACGTCGCGGCCGCGGATCTCGGCGTGCGTGGCCCCCGCCACCGGGAACGCCGAACCGATCGAGATCTTGAGCTCCTCGGCGGTCCGTTCCCCGATGAGCAAGCAGAACTCGGCTCGGACGTGGTCGATGATCGCGGTGTCCAGGGCGTTGCCGGCGACGCGGACGCTGGCGGAGGCCACGATGCCGCCCAGGGCCAGGACGGCGACCTCGGTGGTGCCGCCGCCGATGTCGACCACCATCGACCCCGACGGCTGGTTGACCGGCAGCCCCGCGCCGATCGCCGCCGCCATCGGCTCGGAGATCAGGTGCACCCGGCGTGCCCCCGCGGCGTAGGCCGACTCGCTGACGGCCCGCTGCTCCACGCTGGTGATGCCGCTGGGGACGCAGATGACGACCCGCGGACCGGTGAGCAGCCCCCGCCGGGGCAGGACCTTGCGGACGAAATAGCGCAGCATCTCGGCAGTGATGTCGTAGTCGGCGATGACCCCGTCGCGCATCGGCCGCACCGCGGTGATGTGCCCCGGGGTCCGTCCGATCATGCGCTTGGCCTCGGTGCCGACGGC
>JAYTRE010000314.1:0-1610 GCA_043746395.1 Pseudonocardiales bacterium | reverse complement strand
GCCGCCCGCCCGGGCACCCGGACGGTGACGGTGTCAAAGAACTGGGCGTCGACGACGTCGAGGTCCGCTTCGCGCAGGCCCGCGGCGAGGATCGCGGCGAAGCGGTTCACCCGCCGCGCGATCGCCCGCAGCCCGTCCGGACCGTGGTACACCGCGTACATGCTGGCGATGACGGCCAGCAGGACCTGCGCGGTGCAGATGTTGCTCGTCGCCTTCTCCCGCCGGATGTGCTGCTCGCGCGTCTGCAGGGCCAGGCGGTAGGCCGGCGCGCCGTCGGCGTCGACTGAGACGCCCACCAGCCGCCCGGGCAGCTGCCGTTCCAGGCCGGCCCGCGTGGCCAGGTAACCCGCATGCGGGCCGCCGAAGCCCATCGGCACGCCGAAGCGCTGCGTCGTCCCGACCGCGATGTCGGCGCCGAACTCGCCCGGAGAGCGCAGCAGTGTGAGCGCGAGCAGGTCGGCCGCCACGACGACGAGCGCCCCGCGGTCGTGGGCGGCCGCGACGAGGGGCGCGAGGTCGCGCACGGCACCGGACGCGCCCGGGTACTGGGCGAGCACGCCGAAGATGGCACCGTCGGGCAGCGGCTCGGCCAGGTCGTGCACGAGCACCTGCAGGCCCAGCGGCTCGGCGCGGGTGCGCACCACCTCGAGGGTCTGCGGGAAGACGTCGGCGTCGACCACGAACACGTCGCCGCGGCGCGCGGCCCGGTGCGCCAGCGTGAGGGCCTCGGCTGCAGCAGTGGCCTCGTCGAGCACCGAGGCGCCCGCGACGGGCAGTCCGGTGAGATCCTCGACCATCGTCTGGAAGTTGAGGAGCGCCTCGAGCCGGCCCTGGCTGATCTCCGGCTGGTAGGGCGTGTACGCGGTGTACCACGCCGGGCTCTCCAGCACGTTGCGGCGGATCACCGCCGGCGTGATCGTGTCGTAGTAGCCCAACCCGATCATCGAGGTGAGCACCTGGTTGCGCGCGGCGAGCGAGCGCAGCTCGGCGGCCGCCTGCGCCTCGGACGCGGGCGGCGGCAGGGCCAAGGCCAGCTTCTCCCGGATGCTCGCCGGGACTGCCTCGGCAAGCAGGTCAGCCATCGACGCGTAGCCGATGACGTCGAGCATCCGCTGCTCGTCGGCCGCGGCAATGCCGATGTGGCGGCGCGCGAACGCGGTGCTCTGCTCGAGGTCTGCGAGGTTGGCGTTCGGGTCGGTCATCGGTGCTCGACTCCTGGGATGACGGCGAGGACCGGACGCCGGTCCCGGCGTACGGACTCCCCGTCTGTCGGGCCGGTGCCCTCCAGACTGGCCCGCCCGAGCGGTCCTGGTGCCTGAGAGGTTCCGGGGAAGTTGCCCCTTCGGCGCTGCCCGCGATGCGGTGGGTCAGCTCTCCCACTCGGGTGATCGGCCGAACGTCACGCTACCAGCCGGGTCCGGCCGAGACCGGCGTCACCGGGTTGCGGGCCGCTGTCAGCGGCGGGTCCTACGATGACCGGCATGACCGCCCCGGTGCGCACCCCATACGAGGACCTGCTCGCGCTGGTCCTGGCCCGAGGCACCCGCAAGGCCGATCGCACCGGCACCGGGACGCACAGCCTGTTCGGTCACCAAATGCGCTTCGACCTC
>JAYTRE010000313.1:0-11024 GCA_043746395.1 Pseudonocardiales bacterium | reverse complement strand
GAGTGGGAGATTGCCCGGCTGCGCTATGCCTGCGAGGCGACCGCGCGCGGCTTCGCCGACGTGGCCCGGGAGCTCCCGACTGTCCTGGACCGCCCCGGCGTTCGCGGGGAGCGCTGGTTGGAGGGCACCTTCTGGCGGCGCGCGCGCCTCGAGGGCAACGATGTCGGTTACGGCTCGATCGTCGGTGCCGGTGCGCACGGCACCACGCTGCACTGGTGGCGCAACAACGGCTCGATCGAGTCGGGACAGTTGCTCCTGGCCGACATGGGCGTCGAGGCCGACGAGCTCTACACCGCCGACGTCACCCGCACCCTGCCGGTCAGCGGGGTCTGGACGCCCGACCAGCTGCGGGTGTACCGGGCGGTCCTCGAGGCCCAGAATGCCGGCATTGCCGAGGTCAAGGCGGGTGCGGACTTCCTGGCCGCCCACCGCGCGGCGATGTGGGTACTGGCCGATCACCTGCATTCGTGGGGGATCCTGCCCGTGCCCGCCGAGGTCTCCTGCGCCGACGACCCGCAGCGCCCCGGCGCGGGCCTGCACCGCCGCTACACGCTGCATGGCGTCTCGCACCTGCTCGGCATCGACGTGCACGACTGCGCGCTGGCGCGCGACGAGGTGTACCGCGACGGCCCGCTCGCGGCGGGGTACGTGCTCACCGTCGAGCCGGGCCTGTACTTCCAGGTCAACGACCGAACCGTGCCGGCCGAACTGCGCGGGCTCGCCGTGCGCATCGAAGACGACATCGTCGTCACCGACGGCGATCCGGTGAACCTGTCCGACGCCCTGCCCCGCGAACCGGAGCAGTTGCTGACCTGGCTGCGCGAGGCCCAGGCGAGTACCCCGCAACTCTGACGAGCAGCGGGCCGGGCGCCGCGCATGGGTGGCTTTAAGGTCAGCGCCATGAGCGAGTTGGTCATCCCGGCGGGCCGTGGGCTGCCCGACGGCCTGGTCATCCCGACCGCCGAACTCGTCGAGCGGTTCAGCCGATCCTCCGGGCCGGGCGGGCAGTCGGTGAACACCACCGACAGCCGGGTCGAACTGCGCTGGGACGCCGCGGCCTCGACCGCCCTCAGCGACAGCCAGCGCGCCCGGCTGCTCGAAGCCCTGGCTCACCGCCTCGTCGACGGGGTGCTGAGCATCGCCGCGTCCGAGCACCGCTCGCAACTGCAGAACCGGACCGCGGCCCGCGCCCGGCTGCGGATGCTGGTCGCCGACGCCCTCGCTCCCCCGGCACCGGCGCGGCGGCCGACGCGACCCTCCCGCGCGGCCCGGCAGCGCCGGGTCGAGGCCAAGCGGCAGCGCGGCGAACTCAAGGCCAGGCGCCGCCGGCCCCCGCTGGAGTAGTTCGCGCCTCGCGACGGGCGGCGCGCCGGATCCGCGGGAGTCTCGACGTCACCGCCTTGCGCTCCTTGCCGGGTTACTCGACGCGCTTGACTGCCACGCTCGCTGCGCCGCGCACCGCGGCGACCCGCTCGGCTTCGGCCTCGACCGCTGTCCAGGTCGCGGGCGGCAATGGCCCGAACGCCTCCACGACGAGCGTCAGCTTCGTCCCCAACGCCTTCGGCCGCCACGTCCCGGCGACCTCGCCGTCGGCCAGGAGCACGCCCGGGCGCCCCAGGACGGGCCACAGCTGCTTGTGCACCGAGCGATCCGGCACGATGACGTCGCGGTCACGCGCCTGCAGGTAGGGGTCGAACGCGCTCAGCAGGCGGACCACGTCGGGCGGTCTGGAGCGGCGCAGCTGGCCGATGCGCGCGGCGGGCAGCCATCCTGGGCGTCCGTCTATGCGGACCTCGGCCAGCCCGTCGGGCCAGCGCGCGACGACGTCCGCGCGGCGGGCGCCGAGGTAGCCGGCGACGTCGGCGGGGGTGGCCGGGCCGAGCAGGCTCAGGTAGGCGGTGATCAGCCGCCGCAGGGCCCCGACGTCGACCGTGGTCGGCCGCTTGGCCCGGGGCCGCGGCAGCAGGACCGGTGGTGACGTAGCGGGTTCGAGCTCGAGTCCGGCCGGCAAGGCGCCCATCCGGAACGGCAGCTCGAACACGTGCCGGGCCCGGCAGGCGCGGCACTCCCGGGTCAGCGCCAGGGGCACGGCCGCGGTGACTCCCGCGCTGGCCGCGCCCTTGGCCATCGGCGCGCGCACGGTGCGGTGCAGCGCGTCCACCGCGAGAGTGTAGGCGGCGAGGGCGTCGAGGCCCGCGCGCCGCACGCTTGCCGCCGAGCCCAGTCGCGCCACGGCGTCCGCCTCGGACATGGGCCACAGCGCGCCCGCCAGCGCGTCCAGCTCGGCCCGCCGGTGCACGTGCGGTGCCCCGCGCAGCGACCAGACGAGCGCCAGCGGCTGCCCCGGGCCGATCCCGTCAGGCGGTGGCGAGCCAGCCAGCCGGGCGTCGAAGGCGAGCCGTGCCCCGTCGGTACCGGAGTCCTGCACGCCGATGTCGAGCACGGCCAGTTCGCCGAGCGACCTCGTCTCGCGGTGCAGTCCCTGTGCGGCGACCCGGTAGGCGATCACCTGCTGACGCGTGACCTCCACCGGTGCGCCTCACCTTCGTCGCAATCAGCCCCCGTCGCGCTCGTCCTTCGGCGCGTCGGAAGTGGTCCGTTCCACCGCTTCGAGCGGCGCGGCCGGTTCGAGCGGGCCGGGCGGCGTGGGTCCGACAGCAGCCGGCCCCCTCGCTATGGGCAGCGACCCCGCAGCCGCCGGGAACTCCTCGCGGACCTTGCGCAGGTGCCGCGACATGGACTTGAACAGGAAGTAGCAGGCCACGCAGAGGACCAGGATGACCGCAAGTCCGATCGGCCCGGATTTCTTGCTCTCGCCGCCTGAGCTGCTCGCGGCGAGCACCGTGACGGCGAGCAGGTGGACGTTCACGAGTGAACCAGTTCTCGCACGCCGGCGAACAAGTCGTCCTCGGGCAGCTGGGAGTCGACCATCGAGCGCGCCAGCTCGAAGTCCTCGGTGGGCCACACCGCGCGCTGCAGGTCCAGCGGCACCGAGAAGAACCAGCCGTTGGGGTCGACCTGGGTGGCGTGGGCTAGCAGCGCCGCGTCACGGCGTTCGAACCAGTCGGCCACGTCGACCCGGGTGGTGATCTTCGGCGGTCGACGCTTCTTCGCGTTCTCCATCCACTGCTTGCGGCGTTCCTCGAACGGCGAGTCGATGCCCTGGGCGAGCAGCGCCTGGTGCAGCGCCTCGAAGCGCTCGAAGCTGAAGCCGACGTCGTAGTAGAGCTTGAGGGCCTGCCACGGCTCGCCCGCCTCGGGGTAGGCGTCCGGGTCGGCAGCGGCGTCGAAGGCCGCGACGCTGATCTCGTGGCAGCGGATGTGGTCGGGATGCGGGTAGCCACCGAACTCGTCGTAGGTGGTCATGACGTGCGGACGGGTTCGCCGTACCTCCGCGACGAGCCGCTCGATGGCTTGCTCGAGCGGAACGAGCGCGAAGCAGCCGTCGGGTAGCGGGGGCAGCGGGTCTCCCTCGGGTAGCCCGGAGTCGACGAAGCCCAGCCAGTGCTGCTCGACGCCGAGGATCGCGCGAGCGCGGGCCATCTCGTCGCGGCGGATCTCGGCGATGTTCGCCTCGATCTCCGGGCGGTGCTGCAGCGCCGGGTTGAGGATGCTGCCCCGCTCTCCCCCGGTGCAGGTCACGACAACCACCTCGGCACCCTCGTCGACGTAGCGTGCCATCGTCGCCGCACCCTTGCTCGACTCGTCGTCGGGGTGCGCGTGGACAGCCATCAACCGCAACCGCTCAGAACTCACTCGTCCATTGTCGCCGACGCGACGCCGTGCCCTGCTACCGGACCCGGGACTTCGCCGGGAGACGGGCGCGGATGTTAGGTTCGGCACTTCGCCCATTCGAGTATTGGAGTCTCCCGTGTCCACCACCGACGACGCCGTCACCTGGCTCACCCAGGAGGCACACGACCGTCTGGCGCGCGAGCTGGACGGACTCATTGCCAACAGACCCGTCATGGCCAAGGAGATCAACGACCGGCGCGAGGAGGGTGACCTGCGCGAAAACGGCGGGTACCAGGCCGCTCGCGAGGAGCAAGGCAAGCAGGAGGGGCGCATCCTCCAGCTGCAGGCGCTGCTGAGCAGCGCGAAGGTCGGCGAGGCCCCGGTCAGCAACGGCGTGGCCGGCCCGGGCATGGTGGTGGACGTCCGTTTCGACGGCGACAGCGACGTCGAGACATTCCTCATCGGCTCCCGCGAGGAGACCGAAACGGCAGGCATCGAGGTGTACTCGGCCGCCTCCCCGCTGGGCCGGGCGCTCACCGGAGCCCGCGAAGGCGACACGGTCAGCTACGACGCCCCGACCGGCAAGACCATCAAGCTCACCCTGGTGTCGGCCAGGCCGTTCGTCGGCTGAGCTGCCTGACCGGCCGCTCAGCGGCCCACCAGCGGCAGGATGCGGTGCGGGATCGGCTTGGACAGCGCGATGACCGTCGAGGTCCGCACGATCTGCTCGAACTCGGTGACCCGGTCGAGGACCGCGTGGCCGTCAGCGCGAGCTGCCCCAATCAGCCCAGCCGATCAGCCCGACATCGCCCGCAGCGCAAGATCGCCAGCGGGCCGACTTTCGCTGCGGGGCGCGCGACGCCATGCTGGGCACTATGCCCGCTCCCCCGATCCTGGCCGCGGCCCTCGGCCTGATCGCGGTCACCGCCCTGGCCGCCTGCTCGGCCACAACGGACGGCAGCGGGACAGCACCGCAAAGCGTGCCCAACTCGACCCCGGGCGGGTTGCCGTCCACGCCGGGGTCGGACAGCACCTCGCCCCCGCCGACAATCACGTTCAGCGCAACCCAGACCGGCACCCCGTCTGTGCACCCGGCCCCGGCAACCCCGCTTCGTACCGTGACCGCGCAGGCGTCCGACGGCAGGACGTACCTGGTCAAGGTGTGGGTGCAGACGACGACCCAGAGCTGCGCCGCGCACGCCTACGGTGCGCCGGTGATCAACTACCTGGACGCGCACCCCTGCGGCAGTCTCACCCGGTCCCTGGCCACCACGGTCATCAACGGTCGCGGCGTCGGCATCTCGCAGTGCACGATCGGCTTCGTGGGAACCGCACCGCAGACCTATTCGACCGCGGGCAAGTTCCGCTCCCTGGTTCAGACTGACGGCACCGGCAGCCTCGACGACCTGCTGCGCGAGGGCTACCGGCTGCCATCCGGGCCGACCGCGGTGCCCCAGCCCGACGCCTTCGACGCACTGGATCAGGATGCCGGAGTGTCGGTCTTCGACGCCTGGTACCTCAGCGGCGCCACGCCCAACAACGACCCGGCGCTGGTATCGATGGAACACGACCTGTTCCTGCAGTACTGACCTCCTACCGGTGTGGCAACAGGCGGCGGCGCGACGTAGCGTCAAGTGAGTGAACGCTCCCGACATCTCGACGCTGGGCGAGCTGCGCTCCTCGTCTCACGTCCACCGGACCGTCAAGACCGAGATCCGCCAGAACCTGATCACCCGCCTGGCCGCTGGCGAGCCGTCGCTGCCGGGCATGGTCGGCTTCGACACCACGGTGACGCCCGAGGTCGAGCGGGCCCTGCTCGCCGGTCACGACATCGTGCTGCTCGGGGAACGCGGCCAGGGCAAGACGCGCCTGATCCGCACGCTCGTCGGCCTGCTCGACGAGTGGACCCCGGTGATCGCCGGCTGCGAGATCAACGATCACCCGTTCGGGCCGGTCTGCGGGCGCTGCCTTACCCTCGTCGAGGCCGACGGCGACCTGACGCCCGTCGCGTGGCTGCACCGGTCGCAGCGCTACGGCGAGAAGCTGGCCACCCCGGACACCTCCGTCGGTGACCTCATCGGCGACGTCGACCCCATCAAGGTCGCGCAGGGCCGCACGCTCGGCGACCCGGAGACGATCCACTACGGCCTCGTCCCGCGCACCAACCGCGGCATCGTGGCCGTCAACGAACTGCCCGACCTCGCCGAGCGCATCCAGGTGGCGCTGCTCAACGTGCTCGAGGAGCGCGACATCCAGGTGCGCGGCTACCAGCTCCGGCTACCCCTCGACCTGCTACTCGTAGCCAGCGCCAACCCCGAGGACTACACCAACCGGGGACGGATCATCACTCCGCTCAAGGACCGCTTCGGCGCCGAGGTGCGCACCCACTATCCCCTCGAGCTCGGCGACGAGCTGGCCCTCATCGTGCAGGAGGCCGCCGTCCTTTGGTCCGACAGCGACCACCCGGCGCCGGTGGTGCCCAGCCACCTGCTCGAGGTGGTCGCGCGGTTCGCGCGCGCGGTCCGCGACGCGCCACAGGTCGATCAGCGTTCGGGCGTGTCGGCGCGCTTCGCGATCGCGGCGGTCGAGACGCTAGCGGCCTCGGCGGTGCGCCGCGCGGCGATCGCCGGCGAGGCGATGGCGGTGGCGCGGGTGGCCGACCTGCCGTCGGTGGTGCCCGCCTCGCGCGGCAAGGTCGAGTTCGACGACGCCGACGAGGGTCGCGAGTTCGAGGTGCTCGAACACCTGCTGCGACGAGCGACCGCCGAGACGTTCCGGGCGAGGCTCGCCGGCCTGGATCTGCGGCCGCTGCAGGAGAAGTTCGACCAGGGACTGACCGTCGTCAGCGGTGAGGTGGTCGGTGCGGAGGAACTGCTCGCGCAGCTCGGTCCCGTCCCGGTGCTGGCCGCACTGCTCGAACGCCTCGAGCCCGACGGCATCGGCGAGGGGCCCGCCGCGATCGGGATCGCCGCCGCCGTGCTCGAGTTCGCGCTAGAGGGGCTGCACCTCAACAAGCGGCTCGCCAAGGACGCCGACGGCGCCCGCACCGTCTACGGCTCCTGAAGGGCTTCGCCAGTGGCGCGTCACAGCCGGTATTCCACCTGGGCGGGTGGCCCTGATCCACTCGACGCGCCGTATGACATCCGCGCCGCGCTGGACGAGATCGGCGACGAGGTGCTGGCCGGCACCTCACCGCGCAACGCCCTCAATCGCTTGCTGCGGCGAGGATCCACCGGTCGCGACGGCCTGGACGCCCTGCACCGCCAGGCCCAGCATCGCGCGGGCGAGCTCCGTCGACGCGGTGCGCTCGACGGCACGCTCCAGCGGGTCCGCGAGCTGCTCGACGCCGCCCTCGCCGACGAGCGGCGCGCGCTGTTCCCCGACCCCGACGACGCGGCGCGGATGGCCGAGACCGAGCTGGACGCGCTGCCCGCGGACACCGCCCGGGCGGTGCGCCAGCTGGCCGACTACCGCTGGCGCTCCCCCGAGGCGCGGGCCAAGTACGAGCAGATCCAGCAGCTGCTGCGCGAGGAGGTGCTCGACGCCCAATTCGCCGGGATGCGCAACGCGCTGCAGAACGCGACGCCGCAGGACATGCAGCGGGTACGGGAGATGATGCACGCGCTCAACGAGATGCTCGACGCCGACGCCCGCGGCGAGCACACACCTGAGCAGTTCGCCGAGTTCATGCAGTCCTACGGTGACTTCTTCCCGGAGCAGCCCGCCAATCTCGCCGAGCTCATCGACTCCTTGGCCCGCCGCTCAGCCGCCGCGCAGCGGCTGATGGAGTCCCTCACGCCCGAGCAGCGCGCGGAGCTCGGCGCGTTGATGGAGCAGGCGCTGGGTGACAACGGCCTCAGCGGCGAGATGGCCCGGCTGCAGCAGTCGTTGCGCTCGGCCCGCCCCGATCTGCGCTGGGGTGGGCGGCAGCGGATGGACGGCGCCGAACCGCTCGGCTACGCCGATGCGACGGGTGTCCTGGCCGAGCTCGCCGACCTCGACCAGCTCGAGGACCTGCTCGGGCAGGACTATCCCGGTGCCAGCCTCGACGACATCGACGAGGAGCTCATCGAGCGGGCCCTCGGCAGGCAGGCCGTCGACGACGTCGCGCAGCTGCGCCGCATTGAACGGGAGCTGCGCGGGCAGGGCTACCTCGAACGCGGCAACGACGGGCTGCGGCTCACTCCGCGCGCGCTGCGGCGCCTGGGCGCCACGGCGCTGCGGCGTGTCTTCGACGTGCTCGAGACGTCGGGCCGCGGTGCACACGACGTCCGCGACGCGGGGGCCGCCGGTGAGCTGACCGGGGCCAGTCGCGAGTGGCGCTTCGGCGACGAGCAGCCCCTCGACGTGACGCGGACGCTGCGCAATGCCGTCCTGCGCAGCGCGGCGCACGGGTCGTCGCTTCGCCTGGCTGCCGAGGACTTCGAGGTCGTCGAGACCGAGCGCCGGTCGTCGGCGGCGATTGCCCTGCTCGTCGACATGTCCTATTCGATGGAGCTGCGCGGGACGTGGGGTGAGGCCAAGACCACGGCGCTGGCCCTGCATTCGCTGGTGACCACCAAGTATCCGCAGGACGCGATCGAGATCATCGGCTTCAGCGACTACGCGCGGGTGATGACGGTGGGAGCGCTCGTCGAGCACGACTGGGACCGGGTGCAGGGCACCAACCTGCAACACGGGCTCATGCTCGCGCGGCGGCACCTCGACAAGCACCGCAGCGCCGAGCCGATCATCCTGGTGATCACCGACGGGGAGCCGACTGCACATTTGGCGGCGGACGGCTTCGCCGACTTCGCCTGGCCGCCGACCCGCGAGACGATCGCCGCCACGCTCGCCGAGGTCGAGCGGTGCACCCGCCGCGGCGCGACGATCAACGTCTTCATGCTCGACGACGACCCCGGGCTGGTGGCGTTCATGCAGGAGCTCGGCCGGCGCAACGGCGGCCGGGTCTTGCTGCCCACCCGCGGCGCGCTCGGCGAGTACGTGGTGGCCGACTACCTGCGCGCCCGCCGCGGTCGCCGCCGCGCCGGCTGAACGAAACCCGCCAGTTGAGTGACGTATCGGCCAGTTGATCCGCCACGCACTGCGGCGTGATCGATCCGCCCTCATCCGGCCCGTGGGGCGCTGCGGTGCGGATTGATCACGCTATGCGGCCGCTGACGCGCGCGCGGCGCGGGGACGCCAGTGGGGACGCTCGCGGGGACCGGATAGCCTCGGCGGATGCTGAACCTGCTGCTCGCCCTCCACGTGCTGCTCGCGGTCTTCGCGATCGGCCCTCTGGTACACGCGACGACCACCGCCTCGCGCGGCATCCGGCGCGGCGACGGCGCGGCCACCGCGGCTTCGGCACGAATGGCCCGCATCTACGCCCTAGTCTCGGTGCTGGTGGTCCTCGTCGGGTTCGGCCTGATGTCGATGAAGTCGCCGAGCACCCACCAGCCGCTGGGTGCGGTCAGCCAGACCTGGGTCTGGCTGTCGGGCGTGCTGTGGCTGCTTGCCGTCGGGCTGGTGCTCGGCCTGCTCGTGCCGACCCTCGACAAGGCGACGGCCCAGATCGGGCGGGGGGAGTCAGTCGTCGGGCTCACGGGCCGGGTCGCGGCGGCCGGCGGCCTGGTCGGCCTGATCTTCGCCGTGATCGTCGCGCTGATGGTGTACCGCCCGGGCGCGTGAGCACGGTCGGCATCCTCGACGGGCAGCTCACCCGCGAGCTGCGCCGCAGCGTGCTGCGTCCCGCGCTGGCGCCGGATGCACCGCTGCCCGGCGACGACGTGCCCGACGGCGTGCACTTCGGGGCCACCGATGCCGGCGCGGTGGTGTGCACCTGCTTCGTCTACGCCGACCCCTGTCCGTGGCTGCCGGAGCGCCCGGCCTGGCACCTGCGGCAGATGGCGACCGCCCCGCAGCGCCGCGGCGAAGGCCTGGGCGCGGACGTCGTGGCAGCCGCCGCAGACTACGTGCGGTCCCAGGGTGCCGAGCTGCTCTGGTGCAACGCGCGCGAGAGCGCCGTCGGCTTCTACGCCCGGTGCGGCTTCGCGGCGCACGGCGGCAGCTTCACCGACGAGCAGCACCCGATCCCGCACCGGCGAATGGTGCGCGAACTTTCCCCGGCACCCACCTCGTCTGCTGGGTGAGGAGGCAGCAGCCGGTGCGTGACGAGGCGGCGTTTCGGACCTTCGTCGAGACGAGCGGTCCCACACTGCTGCATGCGGCGCGCCTGCTCACCGGCGACCACCACCGCGGCGAGGACCTCGTGCAGAACACCTTGACGAAGATCTACTTGAAATGGGACCGCATCGACGCGCCGCTGGCCTACGCCCGCAAGGCCCTGGTCACCGCCCACATCGACTCGACCCGGCGCCGCTGGTGGGGTGAGCGTCCGACCGAGACGCTGCCCGAATCCTCCGGTGACGACGACGTGCGCAGCACCGACCAGCGCGATGAGCTGCGGCGCATGCTGCGCGAGCTCAGCCCTCGCGAGCGCGCGGTCGTGGTGCTGCGCTACTACTGCGACCAGTCCGAACAGGAGACTGCGGCAGCGCTCGGCATGCCGGTGGGGACGGTCAAGAGCACCTGCTCGCGAGCCCTGGCCCGCCTGCGGGTCGAGGCGGCCACCACCGCCGCGGGAGGTGGCTCATGAGCCCGAACGAAGCCCAGCTGCGGGCCGCTCTGCGGGGCGGCGAGGGCCCCGGTCTCGACGTCGACCGCGTGATTGCGCGTGCCGCGCGGGCCGGCCGCGAGCGCCACGCCCGCCGGCTCCGCGTCGCCTCGGTGACGGCCGTGGTGGCCGCTGTCACCGGCCTGGGCGTCACCGCCGGGGTTCTGGCCAATCGGCCCACGGCCAGCGAGAACAGCGCCGCCTCAAGCACGGGGCCAGCCCACGGCCCGGCGGCCTCCACGGGACGCACAGCCGCCGGGCCGGCCAATGGCGACGCCTCCCCGCAGCTGCCGGGTCCGCCTGCGCCGGGCCCGCTGCGCGACGCCGCCAACACCCCGTGCCCCACGGTGCTGCCCCGCCTGGACGCGGCGCGCGCCACCGGCGGCAACCTGCTCGCCGGCCCGGTCGAGTCGTTCAAGGTCTGTGGGTACACGACCAGTGACGGCCGCCCGCTCATCGCAGCCGACGGCACACCCGTCGCCGCGATCTACACCGGCGGGTACGCAGCCCAGCTCGCAGCCTCCCTCGACGCCGCGTCCCGCACTCTGCTTCCACGGCCGTGCCCGCGGTCCACCGCAAACGCCCGCAGCATCGCGATCATCGGCCTCTCGCGCTCGGGCACCCAGATGGCGCC
>JAYTRE010000312.1:0-17511 GCA_043746395.1 Pseudonocardiales bacterium | reverse complement strand
CCTGCGACTATCCGGCCTACCAGCTCGACAAGATCGTTTCCACGTCGTTCGCCAACTCGGGCAGCCCGGCCTACACCCTGATCAAGAACTTCACCTGGACCAATGCCGATCAGAACACGGTGGCGAAGTACATCGCGGTGGATAAGCTCTCTGACGATGCGGCGGCGACGAAGTTCTTCGCGGCCAACCCGCAGCTCGAAGCGGCGTGGCTCGCCGGAACCGGGGTGAGCTGAGCCCCGCGGCAAGTCAGCGTTGGCTCGTGTAGGTCGGTGAGCCGCCCGTGCCCGAATGGCGCCGCGGGCCGGCTCACCGACCCGTGGCGCAACTGGTAATGAGCACGGCCGGGCGCCACTGGCGTAGGGAGTTGAGGACTGCGAGTGCGTTGGCCCGCTGGAGGTCCTGGGGGGTGAGCGTCCGCTCGTGCAACAGGCCGACGTCGAGGAGCCTGCCTCGTTCGATTCCGGGCAGGCATCCGGCGGTTTGTGGCGGTGTCCACCAGGTCCCGTCGAGCTGGACGGCGAGGTTGGCGATCGTGGTCTCGGTGAGTTCGCCGCGTTCGTTGATCAGCACGACGTCGTCGGCGTAGGGGTGCCGGTGGGCGCGGCTGGTGTAGGCGTCGCGGTGGCTTGTCTTGTGGTAAAGCCACCGCGAGGAGGAGTCCACCGGTGCCGGGTCGAGCGCGAGCCTGATCGGGCGTGCTGGGGGCGGTGGTAGTGGGTCGAGTTTGATGTGCAGCGTCCCGCACCTGGCCAGGATCAGGCGCACTCGCGCGGGACCGGCGTGCTCGGTGCTGGCAGCGAGCTGTGCGCTGGCCCGCTCTTCGTCGAAGGCGAAGCCGAAGTAGCGCGCGGAGTTGGCGAGCCGGTCCAGGTGCCGGTCCAGGTTACGCACTCCGGTCCCGGGCAGGTGCGCCATCGTCTCGAACAGCTGGAACTCGCGGTGGGGGGCGTGCAGGATCGCGGCCTTGGCGTGTAGCTCGGCGAGCTCGGCCGCCGCGTCGGAGGACCAGGTGATGCCGCCTCCGGTGCCGTAGACCGCGGTGCCGGCCACCCGATCGGCGCCCACCGTCCGGATGGCGACGCTGAACTGCGCCCGCAGCGGTGCACCTGGTGGTGCGAGCAGCCCGATCGCGCCGCAGTACACCCCCCGCGGACCGCCCTCCACGTCACGGATGATCTGCATGGCGCGTTGCTTGGGTGCCCCCGTCACCGAACCAGACGGGAACAACGCCCGGAAGACCTCGACCAGGCTGCTGTCCTCTGCGAGGGTGCCGAGCACGTCCGAGGTCAGCTGCCACACCGTCTCGTAGCGCTCGGGGACACACAACGCCGGCACGCGCACGCTGCCTACGGTGGCTACCCGGCTGACGTCGTTGCGCAGCAGGTCGACGACGATCACGTTCTCGGCCCGTTCCTTGTCGCTTGCGAGCAGTTCCCGACGCTGCTGCTCGTCCTCGGCCGGGGTCCGCCCGCGGGCCGCGGTGCCCTTCATCGGTCGGGTCAGCAGCTCGTTGCCGACCCAGCGGAAAAACAGCTCGGGGCTGGCGCTGGCGATCACGTGCCTGCCCAGGTCCAGATATGCCCCGTAGCGGGTCCGCTGGTTTAACACCAGGCCGGCGTACAGCTGCTGCAGGTCCCGCGGCACCGGCGCGCGCAGGCGCACCGTCAGGTTGCACTGGTAGACGTCGCCGCCGGCGATGTGCTCGCGCACCTGGGCGACGTCAGCGCGGTACTGTCCGTCGGTCCATGCCGGCTGCCACGCCGCGGCGGGCTGCGGGGCACAATTATCGGTGGGTGCGAGCGCGGGCACGCGCGCGGGCTCGGCGCACAGACCGAACCACACCAGCGGCGGGCCGTCCGGGAGCCGAGCGCACACTGCAAGTCCAGGGTCCAGCCCGGGGGCGGCCTCGTAGGCGACGTACCCGAACGCCCAAGCCCCCCTCCCGCGTCGCCTGATCCACTTCGCTCAGAACTTCCGCCACTTCATCGGGGGAGTCCGCGACCAGCACCCGACGCGGCGAGCGAAACAACAAACCCGTCCCGGCAACCAGATCGTCGAAGCGCGCCCACGGCGTGCCGGCCATCCCGGACGCCGCCTCCGTCGTCATTGCCGCATCATCGCAGTGATACCGGCCGCCCTCGACGGCCCAGTAGGGCCTGCCATACCCCGCGGTGCGCAGGTCGTTCGTTCACCGGTTCCCGACCCTTGACAAGCCAGGACACCTGGGCCGGGACACCTTTTGCTCACTGACCCAAGGTGACGACAGATCACGGAGGTAGCCGAAGAGCCCCAATCTCTGCCTCGGGTGTCGTACGCTGCCCACGACTTGGAGGCATGGGTGGTCCTTGCTACGGTGCTGTTTGCCGCGGCGTGCGCGTCGGGCGCGGGCCTGAGCTACCTGGCCGCCGCGTTCCGCGCCGCCAACCTGGCTACCACGCCCGCGGTACTGTGCGCGGTCGCGGCAGGTGCAAGTTCGCGCGAGTACGTCGAGCAGACCCTGACCGCCGACTTGCTCAACGGCGTGATCACCGCCGAGGAGTACCGAAGCGAACTGGAGTCGTTGGTTGCGGCCGCCGACGTGCCCCCGGGTACCCACGCCAACGGTCGGCTGACCGCTTCGAGCAGACCTGAGCGGGTGATGGTCCGCCCGGCGAGGACCATCGGCGATGCGGACCGCTCGCTGCCTGGCTGACCTGCGCCGCGCGGCCGAAGCCCGCTGACTACTGTCGACGCTGTGGAACTCACCCATCTCGACGCCGTGGGCGCGGCGCGCATGGTCGACGTATCCGGCAAGAACGTGACGGCACGGACGGCGACCGCCGCTGCGCGGTTCGTCACGACGCCCGAGGTGATCGCGCTGCTGCGTCGCGACGGGCTACCCAAGGGCGACGCCCTAGCGGTCGCCCGCATTGCCGGGCTCGCCGGCGCCAAGCGGACCGCTGAGCTCGTCCCGCTCTGTCACCCGGTCGCGCTGCACGGCGTCACCCTGGACCTCGAGCTTGGTGCCGACTCGATCGCGATCACCGCCACCACGCGCACCGCCGACCGGACCGGCGTCGAGATGGAGGCTCTCACTGCCGTAACCGTGGCGGGGCTGGCGCTGTATGACATGGTCAAGGCCGTTGACCGCGGTGCGCGGCTGACCGAGGTTCGCCTGCTGCACAAGGCTGGCGGCCACGGTGGGGAGTGGACGCGCGCCGAGACCGAGTCCGCCTCATGAAAGTCGCCGTCATCACCTGCTCGAATCGCTCGGCATCGGGCGAGCGCCCCGACGACTCCGGTGAGATCCTCACCCAACTGCTCGGGCAGGCCGGCCACGAAATCGGCTACCGCCGCGTTGTCGCCGACGAGGTCGAGACGATCCGGGCGGCGCTGCGCGAGGCGCTGTCGGCCGGTGTCGGCGCGGTCTTCACTACTGGGGGCACCGGCCTGACCCCGACTGACGTCACTCCCGAAGCGGTGCGTCCACTGCTCGACCGCGAGATTCCCGGCATCGCCGAAGCGTTGCGGATGGTCGCACGCGAGCGGGTCCCCACGTCAGTTCTCTCGCGCGGCATCGCTGGCGCGATCGGAGCCACCCTCGTCGTCACCCTGCCCGGTTCGCCCGGTGGCGTGCGCGACGGGGTAGCCCTGCTCGTCCCGCTGCTCGCGCACGCAGTGGACCAACTCGGCGGCGGCGACCACCCGTCAGGCGGCGGGGTGTGACCGCGCCGGTGGCGGTGTCCGCAGAGCCGCTGGACGTCGCTGCGCATGAGTGGTCGGTTGCCCATCCGGGTGCGGGTGCCCGCGTCGTCTTCTGCGGCGTAGTGCGCGATCACGACAGCGGACGCGAGGTCGTTGCGCTCGAGTACCAGGGCCATCCGTCGGCAGGGGGGATTCTGGCGGAGATCGTGGCCGAGTTTCGCGCCGAGCCGGGCGTGCTCGCGGTGGCGGCGAGCCATCGGGTCGGGATCCTCGCGATCGGGGATGTGGCGCTGGTCGCGGCCGTCGCGACGGCACACCGCCGAGAGGCGTTCGACGTCTGCGCGCGACTCGTCGATGAGGTGAAGCATCGTCTGCCCATCTGGAAGCGGCAGGTGTTCAGCGACGGCAGCGACGAGTGGGTCAACTGCCCCTGACGTGGACCGCCCGCGGTCGGCGTCGATCGTCAGCCTCCATGGGAGGGCTACGTGGCTGGCTTATCCCGGTCGAGACGCTCTTCGAGTTTCGCCGTTACGGAGGAGATCCGGTCCGAGTACTTACCCCCGGTCGCCTTGTCCAGGCTCTTTGCCAGCGCGCTGACGCCATGGGCCGCGGCCTCGCTGGCCTTCTCAGCGAGTTCGGTGGCCTTGTCCTTGGCCTGCAGGGCGAGTGGGCCGGCGGCCGCGGCGGCCTGGCCCGCAAGTTCGCTCGCCTTCTCCTTGGCCTGCGCGGCGAGCGGGCCAACGGCAGCAGCCGCCTGACCGGCGAGCTCAGTGGCCTTGTCGGTGATCTTGCCGGATTCCACCATGGTGCGTGCCTCCTCGGCGGGCTCGGTCCAACTTCTACCAACGTACCCGTCACGCGAGGGGGCACACTGATGAGGTGACGAGCGGCCAACACGATCGACCAGTCACCCGTGGCGATGACCGCGAGCCGGTGTTGCCGCAGGCGTCCCGCGATGAGCGTGACCCCGGCTGGGGGGATGACCGCGAGGAGGGTCGGCGCGACGAGGAGTGGTACCGGAGCGAACGGCCGCCGCATCATGAATGACGCAACGGGTGCTGGCCCCGCCTGGCGCGGGCGCGTCAGGCGCGCTGCTGGTTGCTGAGCAGCTCGCGGATCTCGCGGAGCACCAGCACCTCATCGCTGGGGAGCGCTGCTGGTTGGGCGGGCTCACCCGCTGCCCGCCGGCGCGCTTGGATCTCGGTCATTCTCTTGATCGGCATGATCACGAAGAAGTAGATCGCCGCCGCGACGAGGACGAAGGCGATCACAGCGTTGATGAAGTCGCCGTACGCGAAGCGGCTCTTGTTGATACTGAAGGTGAGCCTGCTGAAGTTCGGCTTGCCACCAACGGCACCGAGGAGCGGCGTGATGAGGTCCTTGACCAGCGCCGTGACTACGGCGCCGATGACCACGGCGACGGCGAGGTCGACCACGTTGCCGCGCATGATGAATTCCCTGAATCCCCTGAGCATGGCGCCTCCTGGCTGATGGTGCTTGGCGACCCGTGTCGCCAGCCGGATGCTATGGGCGATCGGCACGAACCGCGAGGACGGGCCGGCCGGCCAGTGCAGCTACCCGCAGTGCGGTGGCACGATCTGTGGCGACGATCAATTCGACGGCGGGGGGCCCGACCACCGTGGCCACACCCGGCAACACGGCGAGTACCCGCACCCCGGCCGCGATGGTGGCGGCAGATACGGCGGCAGATGCGGCGACGGTGCCCGGGTCTGGGATGCCGAAATCGGCGCTGGTGCCGGCAGCCGGCCCGACGAGCAGGTCGACGCGATCACCCGGTCGGATCAGTGCGGCGGCATTGGCATCCACGATCGGCACGGGGACAGCCAACCGGCCCGCGGGCAGGCCCGCCGCGAGGTCGGCTCCGACGAGGCGCGGCCGGGTGATGGCCTCGCCCTGGCTGACCGCGCCGGCGAGCGTGCGCCCAACGAGCTGTGTCGGATCGGGTTGGGTCCCCGCGGGGACCAGGCTGCGCGGCCAGCGGGTAACCGCGACGTCGCCGCGGGACAGAGTGGCGCCGGCCGGGAGCGCGCGCGTGGCGACGGCAACGGCGGATTCGGCCGCGCCATCGCGGGGTGCCTCGCGGCGCGGGGCGAACGCGGCGACCCCGGCGAGCAGCAGACAGCCTACGGCGGCAAGCCGCCGTGGCCAGCGACTGAGAAAGGCGACGAGGTCAGCGGGAGATCTGGGCACACCGCGACGCTAAGCGCGGCTACGGACGCTCGGCTGTGACCGGGCTTCACCTGTGGACAAGGAACCAGGTCTGTGGACGACCGGTAGGCCAGCTTCGCTGCCTAGTTCGAAGCTGGCGCCGTTTTCGCCGGGCTCGACGTGGTTTTCGACGAGCCGTTCGCGCCGTTCGACGACGAGCCGCGCGACGCCGCGCCATCTCGTGAAGGCTTGGTCGACGGCGTACCCGTCGGCGACGCACCGTTCGTTGACTGAGCAGGGGAGGTGGACGACGATGACTCCCCCGAGGAGCCGGAGCCCGAGTCGGTACCCGACGAGCCGGATTCCGAATCCGAGCTGCCCGACTTCCCAGCCTGCTCCGGGCCCGATCGGGACCCGCCGGCCGCACCGGAGCCGGATTCCGAACCCGATGCGGCGCGGCTGTCCGTGCGGTAGAACCCGGAGCCCTTGAACACCACGCCGACGGCCGAGAAGACCTTGCGGACTGCGCCCGCGCAGGAGGGGCATTCGCTCGCCGCGGGTTCGGTGAACGACTGCACCAGCTCGAAACGATCGCCGCATTCGGCGCTCGTGCAGGCGTACTCATACGTGGGCATAGCGGGTGGACCTCCGAAGGTCGCGGGCAGTCGGTTGTCGTTGGCACTCTAATGCTACGACTGCCAACGCCGCGTCGTCGTCGCGCATTCCGAGACACCGCTGGTTACCTCGTCGCGGACAAATCCTGCCAGCCCGAAGGGGTGACCACCGCGGTCACCCGTACATCCCATCGATCGCGCGGCAGTTCGGCGCGCAGCTCGTCGTCATAGACCAGCGCCGCAATCGGCACTCCGGGTCCGGCGCGGACCAGGGCCCGGTCGTACGAGCCGCCGCCGCGGCCCAGCCGTGTCCCGTCGCGGGCCACAGCCAGGGCGGGGACGAGCACGGCTTCGGCCGCATTGATGGCATCGATGCCGACCGCCGGCCCGGACGCGGCACGCGTGCCGTCCCATTCGGCCCAATCGAGGTCCCGGTCGGGGCGCAGCAGCGGGACGAGCACGCGGACGCCCGCCCTCCAGAGCAGCTCGAGCAGCTCTGGCGAGCCGGGCTCGGTTCGCAGCGGTTCGTAGGAAGCGATGCACGCCCAACCCCGCGTCGCACGCTGGGCGAGGACCGCCGCGCGGATCGCGGCCCGCGCCGTCGCGATGGACTCGGCACTGCGCTCTCGTCGCGCAGCCGACAGTTCGGCGCGCAGCGCGGCCTTGGCACTTGATGCTCGCATGCTGGCCATTCTCGCTGCCCACGGCCGACTGCGGGCGGGCGTTTCGCGGGCAACGTAGCGCACCACCTACGCTCGGCACATGTCGCGCGTTCACAGAGCCCTGATCCCGGCGGCCGGACGCGGCACCCGCTTCCTGCCGCTTACCAAGACCGTGCCGAAGGAACTCGCCCCCATCGTCACCACCCCTGCTATCGAGTTTGTGGTCCGCGAGGCCAGCGCCAACGGGGTCACCGATGTGCTGCTCGTGCTGAGTGCCGGTAAGGAGGCGATCGCCGAGTACTTCCAGCCGGCGGCCGAACTCGAAGCCGCGCTCGTGGCCAAGGGCGACGCGGCCGGTCTGGAGCAGGTGCGGGGTCCCGCGGGTCTCGCGGACGTGCGGCAGGTCGAGCAGCGGGAACCGCGCGGCCTGGGCGATGCCGTCGCACACGGCGAGGCGTTTGCGGCTGGCGAGCCGTTCGCCGTGCTGTTGCCCGATGATCTCATCGATGATCGCGACGTCCTGCTCGGACCGATGATCGACGTGTACGACGAGCACGGCGGGATCGTCATTGGCCTGGTCGCCGTGCCACGCCAAGAGATCGGAAAGTATGGCTGCGTCGCGCTGGCCGACGGCTATACCGAAGCCGACGATGTCGTCGCGGTGGTCGACCTGATCGAGAAGCCGGACCCCGCGCAGGCACCCAGCACGCTCGCAATCATCGGCCGCTACGTGCTTCCGTCGCAGATCTTCGACGCGCTCCGCGATACCGTCCCGGGCTCCGGCGGTGAAATCCAGATCACCGACGCCATGCGGCTGCTCGCACGCACCGGGGTTCCGGTGCATGGGGTGATCTTCCGTGGCCGCCGGTATGACACCGGCGATCGCCTCGGCTACGTCAAGGCCGTGGTCCAGCTCGCGGGTCGACACCCCGTGATCGGAGCGGACTTCACGGCATGGCTGGGGGAGTATGTCTCCAAGCTGGACTGACCCGCTGAACTCGAGGAGTGCGCACTAGTGGACGACGACCGCCTGCGCACGGTCGACGAGCACCTGGAGATCGTGCTCGGCGGCATCGGATCCATCGACCCGATCGAACTGACGCTGCTCGATGCCCAGGGCCTGCTGCTCGCCGAGAACGTCACGACCGACGTGCCGCTACCCGGCTTCGACAACTCGAGCATGGACGGGTACGCCGTCCGGGCCATCGACACCCGCGACGCGACACCCGAGAACCCCCTTGTCCTGCCGGTCGTCGGGGATGTGGTCGCCGGAGCCAAGTCGAGGGCCGGAATGGGACCCGGCCTGGCCATGCGGATCATGACCGGAGCGCCGATCCCGGCCGGTGCCGACGCGGTGATCGCGCTCGAGGAGACCGACCGGGGGGTGGCGCGGGTGTCGCTCACCCGCCCCGTCTATACCGGTGAGTGCATCCGCCGCGCCGGCGAGGACCTCGCGGCCGGCGCGGCGGCCCTGGGCGCGGGCGCGGCGCTGGGGCCCCAGCAACTGGCGCTGCTCGCAGCGATCGGCAGGGATCGGGTCGTCGTGCGACCGCGGCCGCGAGTACTCGTCATCTCTACCGGAAGCGAGCTCATCGAAGTCGGTCACACGCCGGGCTTCGGCGAGGTGACCGACTCCAACTCCTACCTGGTGGTCGCTGCAGCGAAGGATTCCGGCGCGGACGCACGCCGGGTCGGCATCGTCCCAGACGACCATTCCCGGCTGCTCGACGTCCTGGAGAGTCAACTGCTGCGCGCTGACATTCTCGTGACCACCGGCGGCGTGAGCATGGGGGCATTCGACGTCGTCAAGCAGGCACTGTCGGAGATCGGGACGGTCGAGTTCACCCGCGTCGCGATGCAGCCGGGCAAGCCGCAGGGCTTCGGGCACCTGGGCAACCGGATCCCGATCTTCTGCCTCCCCGGCAATCCGGTGAGCGCGCTGGTGTCGTTCGAGATCTTCGTGCGGCCCGCGATCCGCAAGCTGTTGGGCAAGCGCAACCTGCAACGCGCGACTGTGCAGGCAGTCGCTCTCGAGCGGGTCGACAGCCCGGCCGGGCGGCGCCAGTACCGGCGCGGCGTGCTGCACCGCGAGGCCAACGGTGGCTACAGCGTGTCCTTCGTCGGCGGCGCCGGCTCGCACATGATCGCATCGATGGCCTCGTCCAACTGTCTCGTCGTCGTCGACGAGGAGGTGACCGAGGTGGTGGCGGGATCGCGGGTCACTGTCATTCCGCTGCTGCTGTCGAATCGGTGAGCAAGCAGCAGGGGCGGCCGTGAGCGCGCACCCGGGCTGGCCGGTGCAGCTGTCCGCCGGTCCGGTCGTGCTCCGTGCGCCGCGGCTGCGCGACGGCCGCGCCTGGAGTGAAGTGCGGCTGCGCAACGAATCCTGGCTCAAGCAGTGGGAGCCGACCTCACCGCACAGCTGGGCCGAACGCCATGCGATGACCGCCTGGCCCCCGCTGATGTCGGCGCTGCGTAAGGCCGGTCGCAATGGCACGATGCTTCCCTTCACCATCGGGTACGGCGGCCGCCTGGTCGGTCAGATGAATGTTTCCAACGTGGTGCATGGGGCGTTGCGCTCGTGCACGGTGGGGTACTGGGTTGACGGGGCGATGGCGGGGCGAGGCATTGCTCCGGCGGCCCTCGCGCTGGCGATCGACCATTGTTTCGCGGTGGTTGGCCTGCACCGGGTCGAGATCGACATCCGTCCGGAGAACGGTCCTAGCCTGCGGGTCGTCGAGAAGCTCGGTTTGCGGCGCGAGGGGTACTACGAGCGCTACCTCGACATCGACGGGGGCTGGCGTGATCACATCGCCTTCGCCGTCACGGTCGACGAGCTGCACGGGTCCACCCTGCTGTCGCGGCTGTCATCGTTGCCCGTCCCGCCGAGCTGGCGCGGCACCTGAGCGCGACGCTCCGTCGCCGACACGCCGGGCGACGTACCCGATCCCGGCCGCCAGGCTGGCTAATTTGAACCCTAACGTGTGACTGATGTGACTGGAGGTGCGAAGTGTTGTCTCCGATGGCTACCGTCTTCGTCCTCGACGTCCTCTGGTTGATCGTGGTCGTGCCGATGGCGCTGCGCCGCCACGACGCGCGGCGACGGGAGCGCTCCGTCGACGGATTCGGGCGGGCCATGCGCGCGCTCGGTCGCCGCGCGGCCAGTGCCGAGGTCGACCCACACACCGACGTTTTCGTGCCCAGTCAGCGCAGGGCGGCCACCGCTGTCATGCCGACTAGGCGCCCCGTGCCCGCTGCCCAGGAGGCGCTGATGTACCCGGTCGACCGCTCGGAGATGTCCGAAGCCCGGCAGCAGATGATGGCCCGCCGGCGCCGGTCGCTGAGCGTCCTTGGCGTGGGCAGCGCGATCTTCGGGGCCAGTGCTCTGGTCCTTGGCGGGATCCTGTGGCTGCTCGCAACGCCATTTCTGCTCAGTCTGGCGGGCTACCTGTACTTCCTGCGCAGCCAGGCGCTGCGCGACCGCGAGCGGCGGGTGGGACGTCAGCGTCGCGCCACCGAAGGTCGCGGTCACGGATTTGACGCGACCCACGAGCTGGGCCACTTTGACGAGGCGCCGAGCTCGGTCGTGCGCATCGATGATGACGACATCGAGCTGCACAATCTCGACACCGTCGACCTCACCGGGCTGTACAACGAGGAAGCGGGCCTCCACGTAGCCGCACAGCGTCGCGCCTCCTGAGGCGCTGATAACCTGGTCGACGGCCCGCCTCGACGTCCAGCGGGCCAACCCGATTTCGGGGCTGTGGCGCAGTCCGGTAGCGCACCTCGTTCGCATCGAGGGGGTCTGGGGTTCGAATCCCCACAGCTCCACGCACGAACCCCAGCAAATACGGGGGTTTCGCGCTGTCAACGCTCGCCAGTACAGCTACCCAGTACAGCAACCGCCGCAAGCGCGCACGAGGGGCGACCGACAAGTAGGGCATGGTGGCGACGTTTTCGTCGTGTTTGGCCCAATGTCGGCAGAGGTTGACCCTCTCGTGCCGAGGCCGGACACTATTCGACAGATCGCCCCTTCCGTTCCGCTGGGCGTGGTTGTGTGCCCTCCGCCAAGGGCAGTGAGTCAGATGGCGAGCTGCCCAGTGCGGCTCAACCCCTTCGGTGCCCTGGGAGGACGGGCCGCGTAGGACAACCGCCTAACATCCGGGTCTCTCAAGCCAGTCTCTTGGCGCGACGACTGCCGGTGCTCGTGATCCTTACGGCACGTGTGGCGCTACGGTGTGGTGCCGGGAAGCGGTCGAGCCCAGCGGCGCGAATGCGCGACGTTGTCACCGTGCGCCGGTACAATCTGACGTGTGAACGGAGTACAGAGCGCGGGACTGTGCAGCGTCGATGACGTTGCTGCCGCGTTCGTCGCCGCGATCGATGACCTCACGGCTATGAAGCTCGAAAAGTTGGTCTACTTCGCTCAAGCGACGCACTTGACGAGGTACGGCACTCCGCTGTTCGAGGACGAGATCCAGGCCTGGCGTGATGGGCCGGTAGTCCGAAGGCTGTACAACCAGCACACAGGCATGCGGATCGTGCGTGAATGGGCGTCCGGCGACCCGGACCGGTTAACCGTTACCGGGCGAGCTGTTGTCGACGTCGTTGTTCGGCGTTACGGCGATCTCGCCGCTGAGGAACTGAGCGATATCACGCACAGGCAGGCGCCTTGGCGCCTCACGCGTGGTGACCTCTCGCCCGAGGCGAACTCTGAACGGCCGATCCCGATTGACCTCATGCGTGACTTCTACGCGGCTCAGGGAGATGTGTCCGGGCAGGCCGTCGCTAGCATCGCCGCCAGCGCGCGCTTGGAAGGCATTGAACTCGACCCGACGACCATCGCCTACCTCCACGAACTGGCTGAGCGACGGCTCACCGCGGACGAGGTCGTTGCGCGTCTCGTCTCTGCACGCTCGTAGTCGTTGACGGACCCATATCTCGCGCCGTCGGGACGGGTCCTTCGTAATCGGCTCAACTGCGAGACGCAATCTGAGCTCGACACTCTCGAAGCCGCGATCGCGAGCGTCCGGGAAGAGGAGTTGCTTGCTGATCCAGTCGCGGGCAGGTTCGACCTTCGACACCTGTGCCGCATTCATGAAGCCCTGTTCCGTGATGTCTACGACTGGGCCGGACAGACCCGAAACGTCAACATCGACAAGGGCGTGCCGTTCGCGGATTTTCGCAGCATCGATAGCTACGCGAGCACCGTATTCGCCGAACTCTCCGACAGGGAGTTTCTGGTAGACGTCGATCGTGACGCCTTCGTGAACGGCCTCACCTGGTTGCTGTCAGAGGTCAACGCGATTCATCCGTTCCGGGAGGGCAACGGTCGCACCCAACGCGCGTTCTTGCGTCAGTTGGCACGCGAAGCCGGATACGACCTTGACTGGAGCGGTGTCGACCGCGACGCAAATATTGCGGCTAGCGTGCGGAGCCTGCTCGGGCACGACGATCTCCTCCGCAACATCCTGAACGACGTAGTTCGGCCGCTCCAACCGCGGATGGGTCACGGTCGAGTTCTGGTTGCCCGGCGCGTCGATGAAGCCGTACGTACGGGACGATGCGAGAGGTCGGTACGGCGACGAGGCCAGGGCTTCGGGATCCGGACGAGGTCGATGCGGGCCCAGTGACCGTTCGGGCACTTCATCCTCTTCATGTTCGTAGTGTCTCGCGCCTGTCACGTCGCTCTGTGATCGCGCGCGCTGTTGAGCGACACGCGGGCTGGTGATCAGCGGCGGCTATCGCGTCACGCTGGATGAGGACGCGGGCGGTGGGTTCGTCGTCGATGTGTCGTCGCAGATGAGTTGGCCCTGCGTTCATCGGTCCCACCGACGCTTCGGTTGGCCGTTCGGCCTGTTCGTCGTCGCGGTGTCGGCGAAGTTGCAGTTGATCTCTGCTCGGGTGAGACTGCAACACCGACTGCCCCTGCCGTCGAGCCCCTGGCAGGGGTCAAGATCGTCAGATGCGAGGTGTCGCCGGCCGTGATCGTCGTGCTCGAGCCGGCCGTCGCGCCTGGCTCGTGCGCTGCCTGCGGTGGGTCGCTCAAGCCGTGGGGCTACGCCCGGACACGGGTCGTGCGCGAGCGTGGTGGCGTGCGACGCATCGTCCGTCCGCGGCGCGTGCGCTGCCGCGGCTGCCGGGTGACGCACGTGCTTGTTCCCGCCGCGCTGCTGGCCCACGCCGCCGGGCGTGGGCACCGGGCGATCGCCGCCGAGCTGGCCCTGCCGCCGGATACGGTGCGCGGCTGGCTGCGGCGAGCACGAGCCAACGCTGAGGCCGTACGGCGCGACGCGATGCGCCTGGCCGTCGAACTCGACCCACTACTCGGGCCCATCGACCCGGTCGGCAGCCTGCTCGGCGACGCGCTCAACGCCCTCGGCGCCGCCGTCGCGGCGGCCCGACGACGACTCGGCCCGATCGGCTCGCCGATCGGCATGGCGATGAGCATCGGCGGCCAGCTGCTCCACCCACTCCGCACATGATCAACTAACAGCGATCCGGGCACCCGTCTGCGCCGAACCTGGCGACACCATGACCACGACCGCGACACCATGCACACACCGTCGCCCGATCATCATCACCGTGTCGGCATCGTGCTCACGCTGCCGCCCGAAATGCGCGATGTTCTTCATCACCGTCGGTGTCGCGAACGTCCTCATCCAGCGTGTCGCTCAACACGCGCCGGTCGATCGTGCGACAGGTGCGAGTGCGATCGGAAGGGCTGACAAGGGTTCGCGGCGTGGTGCCTCACCCTATGGGTGCTCGCGCGGACAATGACCACATGGAACGGCTGCGGTCCCACCCGTTGCGCGCGGGGCTGGCCGCGTTCGTCGTTGTCACGGCTGGGTTGATCCTCCTTGCGGCGTTAGTCGCGAACGATGTCACTCGGGTCGCGATACCGGGCGTCCTCACGGGCATGGGCACCTTCGCCCTCGCGGGCCTCACGTACGCACTCCTCCGGCGAGAGGACGCGGATCGCCGCTCAACGGCTGAAGCGCTGCAACACTCAGCAACGCTTGCGCTGCAGGCATCACTACAGCGCCGCGACCAGCGAGCGCGGACCCTGCTGATCGAGCTGCGCGGACAGGTACAGATCATCCGGCCCGGACGGTACCCAGCCTCGTCATCGTTGCCGTTGACGAGCGGGCTGCCGGTTGGTCCGGACCCCGACCTGGCTGACAGCCTGATGGTCCGTCAAGAACTGTGGGTGAGTGCCGCCGACGGGCAGCCCATCGTCGTGATGGCAAACGGCGTGACCGCCGTCGATCTTCACGCCGGTTCGGGCGGCGAAGTCACGATCCTCGCCAGCGGCACCCGGTTTCACTTCGACACTGTTCGCAGCTTGGCCGAGTGGGAGAGCATCCGCCTGGTCCGGGAGGGTGGTCAACCGGGAGACGAGGGTGTCGCCGAGTTCGGATTGTCAGACGTCTACGACGACGGCACGATCGACAACTACCAGCTTCGCCAAGGCGGAGTTCCGCTGGTGCCGAATCCGAACATTCCCGGCTCGTGGTTCGTGGATCTCACCCCAGGGGCGGGCGGCTGGCCCCCTGTGGTCGCGCGGGTCTACCCGTTGACTCGGCGATACTGGATATCGAAGTCCCGCAACGAAGAACTTCTCGCTGGGACGACCTGAACCGATCCGTGCGAGCGGCTTGCCCATCATTCGGTACCGGTCGTGACCGGTGCTCCGGGTGCTCGACCGCGAACTGGACGGCATTACCGGCCAGGGGGCGGCCACGATAGAGGATATGCACAGCGTGCTGTGGCCGCAGACGTGCTCGTTGCCGCCGGTAGGCGCCGATCACCGAGCCAGTACACACCGGTCACCACGAGCAAGACGGCGACGACAGCGACGGCGTTGATGATGACGCGGCCGTAGCCGTGGGTGAGGACATCGACGAACGGGTACGGGTACCAGTCGGTGATGGCGCCATAGATCAGGATGTAGCAGGCCCACCCGGCCGGCCACAGGACGGCCCGCGAGATCGCCGGCGCATCGATGCGCCGGCGGGGCCCGAACAGCAGCCAGCCGAGCACCATCATGCCCGGCACGAGGTAGTGGAAGACGGTGTTGATGCTCGTTTCCTGCCAGCGTTGCGGTTCGTGCACCCTCGCCAAGACGGTGGCATACACGATGCCGGTGACGGTGATGCCGAACAGCGCGGCCAGGCGCACCGCTCGCCATAGCAGGCCGTCGCGGGTGGGGTTGCGGGCCAGCTGGGCGCAGGTGAAGCCGCTGAGGATGTTGCTTTGGATGGTGAAAAAGCTCAACACCCGCAGCACCCGGTTTGCCACCGGGGTTCCGGCCAGCCTGCCCACAGCGTGAGCGGGCGCGATGGCGCTGACCCGAACCGCGATCCACAACTGCACCACCATCCCCGCGCCCCACCAGCAACGCGATCACGAGGTTCCAGCCACGCGCCAGCCGAATGCTCATCGTTGGGTCCACTTCGCCGCAGGTCAACACCTCACCGCATTGCCAACACGCTCGGTGTATTTGGTGGATCGCGCCTGGGCACGTACCGGCGTGTCATTCTCCCGGCACAATGTCCTCGTTCGCTCTCCCACTCGAGTTGCTACGCAGCTTAAGTACCCGGAGCCCGGCGGCGCGTGCTCGCATCGACTGGCCAGTGTCGTAGGTCAGCAGTGTTACGGGCCTTACCGCGAGAGCCTGCACAGCGATCGCCCGATCGATGATCTCGTCGTCGTTGATCGACAGGCGCACATGGCGGAGGGGGTCGAAGACGATCTCGATCGTCACGGCGCCACGAGGTATGCCGTGATCGGCAAGCGGCGTGAAGTCCTCGGCACGCACAAGCGCACGGCCTGTTCCGTGCGTGAGAAGCCGGTCGAGGATCGCCAGTGTCAGAATCGCTCGATGCCGAGCGCTGCTCTTGGATTCCTTCAGCGCGTCGAGTTCGTCGATCACAATGATGGGCACAAGCAGCCGCAGTGGCGTTTCTCGCTCGTCGAGGTCATCAGCGAGCACCATCTCGTCGAGCTTCATGGGGTGGTTGATGTAGACGCTGGTGTCGAGCATGACCAACCGCCCTGGATCGCTCCACCGCTTGGCCTCGGCTGCCAATGCATCGCGCGCCGCAGTTAGGTCGGCGATCCGGGCGTCCAGCTCCATCGTCACCAAATCGGACAACAGATCGAAGGCGGGCGCCTCTGGCGCGATTGCGGCGACGGATCTGACGCCTGGGAGATCGAGAATCTCGTTGAGATCACGCGGCCTGATCTTGGACTGCAGCTCCTGCGCTGTCTGACGTATCCACGCGAGGTAGCGCATCTGCAACTGCCGTCCGGGGTAGTTCTGATCACGTGTCACAGTCGCGATGTCAATCTGGTTCGACAGTGCACGCACAAGACCTTCGAGGCCAACGCCGGGCAGGGGAGTGATCAGCACGTGACGATAGTGGCACCGGTACTAACAATGCGCCCGACCGCCCCGACGGGGCGATCATTGCTCGGCGTGAAGCCGCATGGCGGATTGCACGTCGCCAGCCGCATGTGCGGGGGACGATCCGCGTTGCGCACTGAGCGCAGGGCAGGTCACTGCCGTCAATCCCTATTGGGCGACGCGCCAAAGCGATCCATATGCGCAGACCTGCGAGACCGTCAGCGCCGCGCAGATAACGGTTCCCGCGCGTCTAACGCGGCGTGACGCTGCGGTGGGACTGGGCTCGCGACCCGCTTGGTGGGTGATGTTCACGGCCAGATGCTTGGATTGGGGCATGACCGGTCTCGAGGACGTTTCGCGTGTTGTCTGCGCCAGCCGCGACATTGCGGGCAGCGCTCAGCGGATCTTTGAGCTCATTGCCGATCCCGCTCAACAGCCTCGCTGGGATGGCAACGACAACCTGGCGGAGGCACCGGTCGGGCAGCGGGTCCGTGCCCTGGGCGAGGTGTTCACGATGACGACCACGATGGGCAAGGTGCGGGAAAACCACGTCGTCGAGTTCGATGAGGGTGGGCTCATCGCGTGGAGGCCGGCTGAGCCCGGCCAGGAACCACCCGGACACCTGTGGCGATGGGTACTTGAGCCGATCGACTCATCGCGAACGCGCGTCACCCACACCTACGACTGGACCGAGTTGACCGACGAGGGGCGCCTTGCGCGTGCGCGGGCGACCACGGCCGAGAAGCTTCAGGCTTCACTGGATCGGCTCGCCGCGCTCGTCGAGGGTGAGTGATCCAGCCCCACCGAGGCACCGAGGCACCGAGGCACCGAGGCACCTGAGCTTGACCCGCGGCCAGGGACGCTCGTCAGGTAGTTGATCGATCTTCGGGCGCCTGCTTGGTGTCGTTCACTTCCGGCGTGATACCGCGGGCGAGTCAGCCGCGGAGGTACGGTTCCACGATCGCCTTCAGTG
>JAYTRE010000311.1:0-2716 GCA_043746395.1 Pseudonocardiales bacterium | reverse complement strand
CTCCGGATGTCGGTGTGGTTGCCGGGGCTCTGGGCCGGAGTCGTGACCATGTTTTGTGGGTCTCCGCGTTCGCAGCTGTGTTCGATGCGCTCGGACTCTAGGCGCCGCCGGGCTCCTCTCAAAGGATGGGCACGAGTTGTTCGTCGTGAAGCTCGGTTCGCCGGAGCACAACGGGAGCATCTCGGTCGTTTCCGTCGCCATAGCTGGGGGGACCCCAGCATCCGCGGTCACGTTTCGGACCGCGGCCCGCGCTTCTCAGGCCTTCACCGCGCCGTAGCAGCGCCGGCATTCGGCAGCGACGCCTGTGACACCGGCCGACCTCGCCAGCGCAACATCCCGCGCCGGTGCTGCACCACGGACCGCAGTGTCAGGTACCCGAAAACGCCGATGGACACGGGCTGGGCGAGCGCGTCGGGCCATACGCGGTCGCCGGTGGCCCGAGCCGTCACGACCCGCCCCGCGACACCAGCGGCGTAGCCCAGCGCCCCCACGCGCGAGCCGCGCAGCGTCGCGACCGCAGGCACGACGTAGGGCCAGTCCGAGCACGCCAACTACCGCAGCCGCACCTGCCGGCGAGCCGAACGCCGACCACAGCGACTTGCCGTACCCGTCGCGCAGCTGCGGCCAGCCCCGATACATGCGACACGTCGCAAGGTCCGTGCCGTCGACCAGGCCACCCCGCCCGCCGGCTGCCTTGACCGCCCGCATCAGCGCAATGTCGTCGAGGACCGCCGCGCGCACCGCCGCATGCCCGCCGGCCCGCTCGTACGCGGCGCGGCGCGGCGCGCCACGAGGAACTGCCCGTTAGCCGCCGACAGCGACGGCCGAAGGCGCGAGCCGGACGTCTGCGCCGACGAATACCACCACCGTGCTGCGCGAATCCGCCGCGGCTGCCAGCTGCGCGCAGGCAGGCGCCTTGCCGAGCCAGGCCGGCGCAAGCGCAGCGCCGTCGAGCCCGCGCACCCGCTCGTGAACCGCCGTCACCGTCCGGACCAGAGCTGCACCTGCAGCAGGATCGCCAATCCGGCCAGGGCGGCTGGGACGAGCTGCACCTCGCGCAGGCCCGGACGGCGCAGGCGATCAACCGTCATCGGGTCCGGAGTCGACGAGCGGCAGCCGGGCGCCGAGCACGGCGAACGGGCGCGCGTCACCGGGGAACAGGTAGTGCCGGGCCAGATCGAGGAAACCCAGCCTGCGATAGAGCCGGAAGGCTCGGGTGTCTCCATCCGGAGTGGACAGCAGCATCGCGGTGTGCGGCAACGCGTCCGCGAGTTCGCAGAGCACGCGCCGGCCGGTGCCGTACCCCTGCTGCGCCGGCAGCACGTGCAACTCGGAGAGCTCGAAGGCGTCAGTGAGCCACCGCTCGGCGACCTCAGGGGCGAGTGCCCTGCGGACCAGGTCGTGCCACCACTGCCCCCGGCGCGTCCGATACCCGTAGGCGAAGCCGACGAGCAGGCCGTCGGGCAGTACGGCCGCGCGGCACGCGAACCCCTCGTTGTCGACGTGACGGCGCGCGGTGATCGCGCGCTGCCGGCCCGCGTAGCTCGGGTAGTCCATTGCGCGGACGTAGATCGCCATCACCTCCTCGACCCGTCCGGCGAATTCCGCGCCCGACCACGCTTCGACGCGCACTGCGTCGTCGCTCGTCGAGGTGGGTTCCACTGACTGCACCCGTCGATGGTGCCCCATGCTCAGCCGGGCGCG
This sequence comes from Pseudonocardiales bacterium, assembly GCA_043746395.1. Classification (GTDB taxonomy): domain Bacteria; phylum Actinomycetota; class Actinomycetes; order Mycobacteriales; family Jatrophihabitantaceae; genus JAYTRE01. The sequence continues at coordinate 1,012 of JAYTRE010000311.1, read as the reverse complement.
CAGCTCAGGCGACGTCGGCCGGCGTCCCGCCGGTGAGGCGCACCAACTCGGCGAAGGTCGTCGGGAACACGGCGTGGGCGACGCCGCCGGCGGCCCACACCTGCGGGTACCGCTCGAGCGCGGTGTCGACGAGCGTGCGCAGCGGCACCGGGTGCCCGACGGGCGCCACCCCGCCGATGCGCTGCCCGGTGGCCGCGTGGACGAACTCCGGCGTGGCCCGCGACAGCGCCGGCGTGCCGAGCAGGGCTGCCGCCTTGGCGGTGTCGACGCGATGTGCTCCGCTCGTCAGCACGAGCACCGCCTCACCCTCGGCGGTGGCGAAGACCAGCGAGTTCGCGATCGCGCCAACATCGACGCCGACGAGCGCGGCGGCGGCCGGGGCGGTGGCCGCAGCCGCGTCGAGGATCCGGATGCGGCCCGGCACGCCGGCAGCGGCGAGGATCGCCTGGACCGCCTCGCAGTTGGGGTGCACGTCCGCAGACGTTACCGAGCGTCACGGTGACGGTGCTGCTCACGGTGCCCGATGAAACAACAACTCACCCGCGTAGTCGCGGCCGCGGTATCGCTCGTCGAGGGGTCACCGCCGTCGAGGTCGCGATCGGGGTGATGACCGGCTCGCAGCGCACCCAACTGCGCCGACAGCTGCGCGGGGACGCGATCTTGATACGCATGCTTCGTCACGACGACGCGCGCGCCCCGGACTCGGTCTTGCCGGTGCCCGCCCATCGCCCGGCGCGGGCGTGCTCGCCGCCGACCACGCGACGGGTGCACGGCGCGCAGCCAACCGAGCCGTACCCGTCGAGCAGCAACGGGTTGACCAGGATGGCGTACTCGGCGATGTAGGCGTCCACGCCGGCCCGCGTCCAGGCCGTGATCGGGTTCAGCTTCACCGTCTAACGGCGCGCATCCGACTCCTGCCGTGGCGCGATCGTGCGCACCATCACTGGCAGCGTCGCCGCCACCGCGTCCCACGACCGATCGTCTCGGCGAAGTGGTACCCGGTGTCGAGGAA